>CALIEI010000191.1 GCA_938022165.1 uncultured Saprospiraceae bacterium
CTGGGGCAATACGTACGAATGCATGACTGCTCCAGAGTCCGTAAATCAACCGATACCAGCAGGTAACAAATTCTATGTATTGCTAGAAAGTCTTGGTTCTAATCAGGCTTCAGACCAAAATCAACTAGAATCTTTATTAGAGACCGCATTAGAAAAAGATATGATACTAGACGCTGTGCCGGCTCAAACAGCTTCTGATCTAGTATGGTTTTGGCGGATCAGAGAGGATGTACACGTTATAAAATCAGCTTGCGTACATGATCATCATTTTGACATCAGTTTACCAATAAGTACGATAGGGGAGTATGTGGACCAAACGATTCCAAAATTGCAAGAACTACCCTTCGTAAATGCTGTATATACATTCGGTCATGTAGCTGATGGAAATATTCACTTTATCGTAGATAGATCTACAAGCGATACCCAATCTATAAAAGCCATCAACGATATTGTATATCAACCTTTAAAAAATCTAAATGGATCTATTTCCGCTGAGCATGGTATTGGTGTACACAAGAAAGACTATTTAAAATTCAGTCGCTCAGAATCTGAAATCAATCTAATGCAGCAAATGAAAAAAACATTAGATCCAAAGGGTATACTGAATCCGAGGAATATATTTTAGGAAAGATGCAATTGGCAGATTGGTTAGATCTAGTCATAAATTATCAACTAGATAGAGTAGAAGCGGTTTATTTTTTCACGAGCTTATATCCTAGTTTAATTTCGATTGCCTGAATGTTCTCAACTGTATCAAAAAATCTATATTTTAAATCATTATGATGCATGTTTGCACCTCGACTGAAAATCATTTCTAACACAAATGAATTGAAGTCATACCTCGTCAGCAGAAAAACCCCTAGGTTATTGGCAGTTTTATTTGCTCTATCAACAGATCCATTTGCAATATTTTCTTGTGCGCCAAAAATGAACCTTGATTGGATTCCCAAACCCACATGCAATTTCTTTACTAATCTATAATTAAAGCCAAAGCGACTTACGATCGATTTAAATTCTAAAGATTCGGTATACAGGCTAGGGTCAAAACCGAAATCTGATTGCAAAATATTTTTCTTAAATGTATAATGAAAAGATATTTGTGCTTTAATTTTTTTAGACAATTTATGATTTGCTTCTAATCCGAATATCACACTCGGAAATGAAAACTGTTCATTTAAAATATTTTCATGGCCTGATGCAGTAAAATCAAAAAACTTAATTTTTGAGTAATCTATGCCAGTGAATACGCTTATCGATGATGATTGGCAATAAACACTTGCACTTAATAAGCAAAAGGCAAGGAAGGCTATATATTTTACAGAAGTCAAAATAGTATTTAATTTATAGATAAATTTCTTAACAACAAACGAGCGAATGGAGGTGAAAGTGTAAATCAGTTTGACGAATTTCGTAAGACAGACAAATAAGGATCCAAAGTGTGACATGTTTCAATAGCACTAAGATAGGCTAGAACGCTAAAAGCTCTACTTAACATAACATAAATTATGAGAATATTATAGTGAAATTAAGCTTCTATAGTTTATTATGCTAAAACTCTTTATTCCTGAGGTTTAGCTTTATTCTTAGCGTGGATAGCTGGCTTAGAATTTTTTGGTCTAGGAAGATTTGCTTTTGCAGGAATAGAATCATTCTGAATCATTCCAAGTGTCGTACTTTGTCTACGCTCTATAGCTTCCTGTGTAGCCTTGAGGAGAACATTTTTATCTTGGTAAGATCTAACAGCGTCCTCGTCATTAGACGCTGGCCTCACAGTTTGCGTATACGCACTGTTACCAATAAAAAACAAAAATACAGCAACTATAACGATCTTGGAATTTTTCATTTTGCTCTTGTAAATTTTTACGCAAATAATATTATACAATTTAGAACAAATTTGGGACATATAACGATTCTTTATGTATACATTAACATCTAAACAAAATACAATCCATGCCACGTATTGAGAAAGTAACTTTTGAGAATTCTGACAATTACGAATTATCCGCAATTTTAGAATTTCCAGCAGATACTAAACCGTATGCATTTGCCGTGTTTGCACATGTTTTTACAGGTAACAAAAGTCTTACAGCCACGAGGCATATTGCTAGAGGTTTGACAAAAAATGGTATTGCCGTTTTGCGATTTGACTTTACCGGATTGGGAGAAAGTGAAGGTGATTTTGCTGACACAAATTTTAGCAGCAACGTAAAAGATATTTTGGCTGCTGCTGATTTTTTAGCGCAAAACTACCAGACTCCTAAAATACTCATTGGGCATTCCTTAGGTGGCGCTGCCGTTATTTTTGCAGCTTCTCAGTTAGAAAGTATTTGTGCTATTGCAACTGTTGGAGCACCATCAGAACCAGAACATGTCACTCACCTACTCAGAAATAAAATTGAAGATATCGAAGCTTTGGGTAAAGCTAAAGTGAATATCGGCGGGAGAGAATTCACTATAAAAAAGCAGTTCCTAGATGACTTGCGTAGCAAAGATATGTTTCAAATTTTGAAGGAATTGAAGAAACCAATTATGGTTTTACACTCTCCACAAGACAGCGTAGTCGGAATCGAAAATGCAGCCAAAATATATCATGCGGCTTATCATCCAAAAAGTTTTGTCTCTCTTGATGGCGCTGATCATATGCTGACCAATAAAGTAGACGCAACATATACAGGAGATTTAATTGCTCGCTGGGTAAGTAGATATATAGAATTTCCAAAAAAAGAACTGTTAAAAACAGATCGTTCTGTAGTGGCAAGATTAGGACCTGTAGGCTACACAGCAGAAATTAGAGCCGGAGATCACGGTCTATTAGCGGATGAAGGAGAAGAGGTCGGAGGAGATGATTTTGGCCCCTCCCCTTACCAATACCTTTCTACAGCCCTAGCCTCCTGTACGGTGATGACATTACAAATGTACGCACGAAGAAAGAAATGGAATTTAGAGTCTGTTACAGTTCATATAGACTATGCAAAACGCTATATCGATGACTGTCAAGATTGTTCCGAAAAAGAAAGAAGGATAGACGTCTTCAACAAAGTAATAGAAATAGAAGGCGATCTAGACCAAACGCAAAGAGCACGACTACTAGAGATTGCCAATAGATGTCCAGTGCATCAAACTTTACAAAAGACAGTACAGATAGAATCAGAACTTCGTTAAGCGAAAAACGAATCACTGTAAGACAGATAGTAAGAAAACCAATTGGCTTATTGAGGACTTAACCCAATGGCCATTTCATTTTTTTCTTCAAGCCCTCAGGCATTCCTTTCTTCTTTTTCTTGAAAGGTTTTTTTGTTCTTGGTGGCTTATCCTTAGGCAAATCTTTTTTCTCGCTATGCTTAGCTCCGTTATCCTGACTTTCTGGTTTAGTGACTTCAGCAACTTTGTTTTGCTTCTCAGCAGCACTAGCTCGCTTTTCAGAAAATTTAGACTTCGGTGGTTTATTCTTTGCCAATTTCTTATTGGATTTATGTTGCCCCTTTTTGTGCTGGCCATTTGATTTTTGCTCATTCTGCTTGGCTTCAATTGCAGGGTCAAATTCGCTTTGAGGGAATGGATGATCCGAAATTTCTGTTAACTTTTTGCCGGTCAACTTATGAATATCTCGAACATAATCGCGCTCCGTATGATCACAAAATGAGATGGCTACTCCATCTTTACCGGCACGTCCACTTCGTCCTATACGGTGAACATAAGTCTCAGGCATATTGCTGATTTCAAAATTAATCACGTATTTCAAGCTATCAATGTCTATTCCACGTGCGGCAATATCTGTTGCGACCAATACCCTTAACTTCCCGTCTTTGAATGCTTTTAAAGCTTTCTGACGATTGTTTTGAGACTTATCTCCATGAATCGCTGCAGCCTTACTTCCCTTTTTAGTGAGTAATCTAGCTACTTTATCCGCTCCATATTTAGTACGCGTAAATACTAAAACGCTCTCCATCTTTTCATCCTTCAAGACATGAAGCAATAGATCACGTTTTTGTTTTTTATTCGTGTAGTAAACATATTGGCTGATCGTATCTACAGTGGAGCTAACAGGAGTGACCTCTACCCTTTCAGGATTACTCAAAATCGTGTTAGCCAACTTTACGATATTATTCGGCATTGTTGCAGAGAAAAACAAAGACTGTCTTTTTGCAGGTATTACTTTCAATAGCTTATTGATATCATGAATAAAACCCATGTCTAACATACGATCCGCTTCATCTAAAACAAACAACTTTATATCGCTCAATGAAACAATACCTTGATTCATTAGGTCCAATAATCTACCAGGCGTTGCAGTTAGAATATGCACTCCCTTCTTGATCGCTTTTACTTGTTCTCCTTGACTTACACCACCAAATATAACCGTTGATCGGATATTGGTATGTTTAGCATAGGCTTTAAAGTTATCGTCTATTTGAATCGCTAATTCTCTGGTAGGCGTCACCACCAAACAACGTATTGGTGTTTTACTTTTGCTATTATTTTCTCGCTGATAGATCAGTTGTAAAATAGGAATTGCGAATGCTGCCGTTTTTCCACTTCCCGTTTGAGCGCATCCGATGACGTCTCTTCGATTTAGAATGAATGGAATAGCTTGTTCTTGTATCGGTGTTGGTGTCTTGTATCCCTTGTCATCTAATGCTTTTAGAATGGGATCTACAAGATCTAATTGTTTAAAGGACATAATTTTTATATATACACGTATAGCCTTCCAGCTCTTGTGCTTTTGTCAAAAAGAACACAAAGATAGGCTATTACTAAGCTATATACCTAGTTTTTGGAAAATATCTTTGACGTCAGCAACCTGTGCAAGGCTGTTTTATAAATAGCTGTAAATGTATGTTTTATGGATTTTTTATAGTGCCTTTTTGTTTTTTATGGGCCATTACGCGAAGGTGCATAACCAGGCTTTTCGCAGCTTGGTCCCTGCACAAAGACCTTTAGTAGCGCTCCGCTCACTAAAGGCCTTTGTTTGTGACTGGACTCCCCTGTCGTCCACTGCTACTATCCTTTGTCCAGAAAATTTTAATAAGAATTTTGGTTTATTCCGGGCACTCCGTTTCTAATATTTCAGCCGTAATTTCTCCTACTGTATTTGAAGAAATTTGTAAAGGAATTTTAGTGATAACTTCTCTAAAGTCACAGACTTCATCAATTTCAATTTCACCTATAATATTGAAAAAATTAATAGAGTCGACTTTTACGGTATCAGCAGTCATCATTTGATTAGTAGCGATGATAGGAAAAATGACACTGGTATCCCTTGAATTAATTGTTCGATTTCCTGTTTCAAATCTATCTCTGTCTTTTGCTTTGTTTAGCCATGAGTAATCATTGCCTGGTTGCAATGCATTGATCGTGGTCTCACGCGCCATAGTCAAAGAATCCATATCCATGTTCTCTCCACTTGGATTAACGGTCGTGCCGTTCATATCTAAAATAAACTGACGAGACGGCATGGACAATTCACTTAATGCTTCTAAAAAAGTAAGATTTGGGTTACTTGTGATGTTCGCAAAACTAATAAAGTCTATAGGAGAAGCTCCTCTCGCCCAAGTATTCAATTCCATATTATTTATCACTAGACATGAGTCAATAATGATCTCCTCGTACACATCAACATCCACATCTGTGCCTATAGATATGCTGGTTAGATTAGGATTATTGTCAACTACAAAATACTCTGCTATCGTTCCCATCTTTGGCAAATTGATATTGGTCAAGTTTGCACAGTTCTTAATTTCTAAACCATTTCTTACTTGCTCTAAGTTTGCAAGAAAATCCAGGTTAGTAATATCGTTGGATTCTATGGTCAAGGTTCCTCTCCAGAATTTGAAGTTTTCAAAAAGAGAAAGATCTGTAATGGGTGCAGAACAGCCACCAGTAGAATTTATGATTTCTATATTTCCTCTAAATCCTTCTTCGGGATTATCCTCATTGAATATTTCATTCCCGATCAACTGTTTCGCTGCATCCGCCTCGTCTTGACAACTGATAGTAATGACTTCAGGTAAATCAGGAAGTGGCTCAGGTTCGCAACTTGCAAATGCCACAAATAAAATAGTAATCAGAATAAAATTGACTCTCATATGATCTAGTTAAGAATGCACAATATAAGTGCATATTTTCAGCTTACAATGCTTCGGTAAAAATTTTTAAATCCCTGACAATCAGTATATTTATTTCTAATTGCTACTATTGTAAATAGTAGATAATCAGACACTTACAACACTGTGATTTATAATTGAGTCCACTCCGGAAAGTAGCGGATTGCAAAAAATGGGCTATTTTGGATGAGATTTTTTATTCTCGAAATTCAGTGATGCCTGAGCATCAGTGGATTGAGAAAATGAAAAATATCGCCAAAAGAGTCATTTTATGGTTTCGTGACTTTTCGGAGTGGACTCATAATTTAATCCTAAAAGTACTAATAATTACGGCTTTTATGGTCGCTTGTTTGATCCAGCACTCTATTATTTAAAGGTCTATTTCAACCAAGTATCTAAACGCCCATTTCCAACTTATAGTATATTTTTCTACTTTACCTGCATGGAGGATTTGTACTAGTTCTTCTTTTCTAAATGATCTACTTATCGCCTTCAATCCATCGGACATAATCATTTTGGGAAAAAATAATACAGAACCCAATAACTGAAATAGCCTATAACTTATTACTGATCTTTGCAGTTCGCTGATGATGATTTTAGATTTCACATAGTGTTTTTGCCTAAGCAAGAAGTTGCTTAATTCCAAGTCAGTAAAGTGATACATAAAGTGAGAACTGATCAGAATATCACATTCCGGAAGTTCAAAATGCTCATCTAGGATATCCGCAGTTTGAAAGCGTAAGAATGGAATAATTTCATGCTTTTTTGCGGCAAAAGAAGTAATGTTCGCGTTTCCATCTATACCTATTAAACTGATATCTAGATCAGACGCTTTAACATCATCGGCTATTTCTCGCAGCAAATCACCTCCTCCACAACCTATATCTACTATTCTTAGTGGTTTTTGACTTTTGCGGATAATTGGTTTTAAACAGTCAATAACAGAATTTGAATTTCCTAAATACTTATTTATTCTCGACAGGCTCGACAATGTACTTTCCAATTTTTCTCCTTGCAAGGAAAAATCGTCCATTTCTTCAGCTATAAATTGTCGATTTACAAGAAAGTCGAATTTCATTTAATCAGCTTCTTTACCAAAAATCAATTTATATATTTTGCCCACTCCCCAGTTACCTAGAGGGTAATAAAGCGCAAAAAACATAGCCATGCCTAAGGCAAAATTTTGTGGAGAAAACAATTGATCTAATAAATTATTTGGATAAGCATAAGACGACCTTAACGCGTAACCACCAAATTCTAAAAAACCCATAGTAATTAAGCCATAAGCGTACTGAGCATGAAAAGGCAATTTGCGCAGAAGTAAGGAAATCGGTACCATGTACACTATGTAACAAGTAATCACTTGCCACCAATAAGTAAATCTAGCGATCTCTACTGTAGTACCAAATTTATCCATTGCCATACCCCATAAAAAATAGACTATGCAATACAATCCAATCAATTTTGGATCAACATCAAATTTCTTTTTTGCGTATTGAATAAAATCTTGAATCATATTATTTTATTTATGTTTATTGGATAAGCGTATGCTGCATATTGACCATGATGACTCATACTAATTGAGCAATTTATAGGCGATTCGTTTATGTAGATCATTGGAATCCTATTCGCATTGGTCTTTATGCTTATTTCGCTTCTTTTCACATTATTAGTCATAGCAAATGATGCTATCATTTTTTCTTTAAGATTCAACTTGGCACTAATAACTCTGTGTTTTGCATCCTGTATATTGTCACTTGCAATAGTTGAAATATACTCTGTATCATTTTCCGTATAGGTTTGAAATAATTTAGAGTCAATTGACACCCTACCTATACAATCATCAACTAAAGTGGTCTCAAATTTTATTGGATTTAATCGATGAGAAGCCCCGGCTTGTACCCATATTTTATACGCACTTTCCTTCATAGACCAAATGCGCCAAGCAGTAAAGAATGAGTCTTGGCTATCAAGAATCATCGACACTTCTTTATCTGTACAAGTTTTTTGCAGCCAACCTCGTCTTTGCCAATTACTGGATTGCTTGGCTAATGATTTATCTATTATGTCGTTACCAATCATTCTTAGCTTGCAACTTTGTTTTCGATAACACGCATAGCTGACTTTACATCTAGCATTTTTTCCATGGTGTCATTGTCTATGGCAATGTCATATTTATCTTCAATATCAAGGACGATATCCACTAGGTTGGCGGAATTAATCTTTAGATCTTTTATGAAATCTGTCTCCTCAGAAAGATTAGAAAATGCCTCCTGATCTTGTACGTAAGGTTTGATTAATTCTCTTAATTCTGACAGCATTTGTTCTTTTTCCATAGTATTTGCCTAAGCTTTATATTTTTTAAATAGTAAACAAGCATTCACATCCCCGAAACCAAAGCTTGCTTTAGCCAAGATATTAATTTCTTTTTTTATTAGCGTTTGAGGTATAGATTTTGAGTCAACAATTTCTAAAATCTCTGGGTGTAGGTCTTCGCAATTGATATTAGGGAAAATGAAATCTTCCTTCACTTGCAAAACACTAGCTACACATTCTATCGCAGCTCCTGCCGCTAAGCAGTGCCCGATACTTGATTTCAAAGTATTGATAGGTGGAAACTCTTCTTTGGATAATTTAAGCGCATTCTTCCAATTGGCTATTTCAGTAGGGTCTTTTATCGTAGCGGTTAGATGTCCATTGATTGCATCTATTTGCTGAGCTTTTACACCAGAATTGATGAGAGCTTTAGAGATGCATCTTTGCACCGCTTCAGAATTGGGTGCTGTCATAGTGCCCCCGTTTCGATGTCCTCCTGAATTAATCTCACCTCCTAGTATCTCAGCATAAATTTTTGCGCCGCGCTTCTCAGCAGCTTCTAGAGATTCTATTAAAAGTGCTCCTCCCCCACTACCTGGAACGAATCCAGAAGCAGTTGCACTCATAGGTCTGGATCCTTGTGTCGGATTATCATTGTGTTTATATGTCAAAACACGCATGGCATCGAAGCCTCCCCACAAGTATGGACCATGATCACTACAGCTACCTACTAGCATCCTCTCTGCTCTACCAGCTCGTATCCGATCAAAGCCCATCAAGATGGCTTCAGCTCCCGTGATGCATGCAGAAGAGTTTGTACTTACTTGATTGCCTAATCCAATTATACCCCCTAGATAAGCACTTATGCCGCTGTTCATGATTTGAGCAACTACTGTACTGCCTAGTCTCTTTACTTTGAGATCATCAACTCTATAGATCGCTTCTCTAAATTTTTCAATACCCGATGTTCCAGTACCAAATATGACACCTGTATTAAAATCAACCTGATCGTTAATTTCTAGACCTGCATCTCGCCAAGCATCTAGGCCTGACATAACACCGTATAGTATTCCTGAACTTTTAAAATTTCTTAATTGCAACTCACTTAGGTACTCGCGTTTTTTCTCTTCGCTCACAATAGGTTGCCCTGCTATTTGGCAAGAAAATTTGAGCCGCTCTAGTTCAGGCATAAACCTAATACCAGAGACTCCATTTTGAATAGATTCTCTAAATTGATCTAAGCCTACACCATTAGGTGCAGTCACTCCTAAGCCCGTTACAACAACTCGTTTATTCATAATTTGCAAGCATTCCAGCGATCTTTCCTCTAGCCACTAATTCTTCTTTATGATTATACATTTCCACTTTACATTTCAATTTGTTGAAGCGAAAATATTCTTTTGTACTTTTTACCACCACTGTCTCACCAGGGAATACAGCTTTAAAAAAATCAACCTCGGTAGAAGTCAAGGCAATCTTTAGATCTTCTATATTTTCAGTTTCCTTTGAGACTATAACAATCCCCATACAGACTAAACCAATCTGTGCCATAGTCTCTGTCAGTATCACACCTGGCGTAACTGGATTATTTTTGAAATGGCCTTTATAAAATGAGTTCTCAGGACGGTAGGTATATTGGCCAACTACCTCATCTTCATCAAAACGATGTAATTTTTCTACGAATAGAAAAGGTTCTGAATAGGGTAATATATCAATGATTTGTTTTTCTGTCATTACATTAAATGCTCTCCCCCATTGACTGGGAGGGTGATTCCATTTATCCACTTTGATTCATCCTTTACCAAAAGGTAAACGGCATTAGCTATATCCTCGGGAGTGGTTAAGCGTTTATAAGGATTTCTTTTATATGTTTCTTCTATTAATCTTTCACTACCGGGTATCATTCTAAGAGATGCCGTATCTGTAACACCTGCTTGAATACAATTTGCTTTGATACCATAAGGTGCAAATTCCAGTGCTATACTTCGAGTGATAGACTCTAATACGACTTTAGCCGCAGAAACTGCCGCATAGTTTTCCCAGGCTTTAGTATTTCCTTCACTAGTAAAACTAATCACCCTTACGTCCTCTGAAAAAAGCTGATTCTCAAAAATGGACTTGGTCCAATCGTATAGGCTAACTCCCATACTATCAATAGTCAAATGGAAATCATCGTTTTGAAGTGTAGGGCCTTCTTTTGATACCAAGGGTTTCAAGTTTCCCTTTGCTATACTGTGGACCAATGTCTTCACTGTACCTGTACTCCCCAAGGCTTGCTTTATGGTATCCATTATTTCCGCACGCTTTTCTGCCTTTGTCGCATCCATATTAAAATGAACTAACTCAACCTCTTCTTCTTTCTGAATTATTGAAAAAGTGCTTTCTATTTCGGGTAAGTCCGCCTTTCTAGCACGGTAGCATAAGCATAAGTTCAAACCATGCTTTGCTAGCTTTTTGGCTGTAGCAAGGCCCAAACCACTTGAAGCGCCAAGTATAATAGCCCATTCAGATGTATCTTTAAATTCTCTTACCATTGTAGCAAAATTCGCTGTGCAGTAAATCCTGGACCAAAACTAAGCATTAATCCTTTATCTCCTACTTGAGGCTTATTTTTCATGAATCTCTCTAATACATATAGCACTGTGGCGCTTGACATATTTCCAAAATCCTTCAATACCGCCTTGGTGATATTTATGTCTTTGCCCAAGGTGCCAAATAAGTCTTCTACTGTTTGAACTATCTTTTTACCTCCGGGATGAAAAATTAAATGATCTATCTCTTCTATGTTGGTTCCATTAGCTTCTAAGAAAGGATGGACAATTTTTGGGAAATGCTCTGAAATTACATTTGGCACCTCCTTATCCAAGACCATTTGCAAACCACTATTCTTCACCTCAAATCCCATCATATGAATTGCATCATAGAAGTGGTACATGGCTTCACCTATTATCGCTGGACCTTCTTCATCAGGATAGGAAGATAAAATAGTACAAGCACATCCATCTCCAAATATGGCCGCACTAACAATATTAGTCATACTATAATCTTCTAGCTGAAAAGTAGAGGTAGGCGATTCTACTGCGATAACAGCTGCTCTTTTATTCGGATTAGCCTTGAGAAAATTATAAGCGTAAATCATTCCCGAAACGCCAGCTACACATCCCATCTCGGTTATAGGCAACCTTACTATATCTTGCTTTAAATTTAGTTTATTGATCAAGTAAGCGTCAACCGAAGGGATCATGATTCCTGTACAACTTACAGTTATGATATAGTCAATATCATCAGCTCCTAAATTAGCATTTGACATAGCCTTAACTAATGCTCCTTCTGCAAGCTTAATGGTTTCCAGTTTGTAGTGGTTATTTTTATCTTCAAAAGAGGTGTTATTAAATACCTCTTCTGCATCCATAATAGAATACCTCCTATCCACACCGGCACCTTCAAAAAGCTTTTTTACTTTTCTTTTAAAGCGATCATCTTGCCCAGACATCCAAGCATCTACAAAAGGGATGATCTCTTCTGTACTTCTAGTGTATGGGGGCAATTGTGTTGCTACTGATGTAACTTTTACGCTCATTGTGTATTAATTATCCATTGATATCTAAAAGCCCATCTCCAATGGATTGTACTCTTAAAAGAAATATTTTTAGCAAAATTGTCTAGCTCTGTTCTTTTGAACCCTTTCAAAATCGAAGCTAAGCCATCATTCTTAACCATATAATTGCCATAGAACAAGGTTACGATTTTAAATAAATAATAGGCTAGTCTATGCCGATGAAGGTCGTTGATTACAATGCCGATTTTAGCTCTGTTTGCCCATTTATTTATCATTCCTGCAATCTTATCTGAAGTAAAATGATGCAAGAATAATGTAGAAAGTGCAATATCGTATTCTAACTTATCGAATTCTTCGCCTTCAACATCAAGTTGCTTAAAAGAGATGTTGTTATAGTCTTCAGACAATTTGATTCCATAATTTATAGTAGCCTTATTGGCATCTATACCTATTAGGCTTAATTGGTAGTTTTCTCTATTACCATAGTCCGCAAGCATCCTAAGCATATCTCCATTTCCGCATCCAAGGTCAACAATTGTGATATTTTTTGTTTTATCACATTTTGTAAGTAATTCTTTTACCCCATTCAAGGTAAGCTGATTTCCGCCTAACCATTTATTGATATTAGCAATTTTGTCCAAGGTGTCTATTAAGATGCTTCCATCCATATCTAGATCATCCATGATCTCAAGCTCTTGGCTACGGTATGTGGTATCTATCAGCATTATTTGGCTTCCTGCATTGGTTTGCCATGTGTCTTGGCTATAATGAAAGGTAACAAAAAAGGGAAAACCTTAAGCAAAATTATAAGCATTTCAGAAAATACGCCTAATCTGAACAATCTAGAAATGATATGTCCAGAACTCAGTCTAGTTCCAAACTCTTTGTTCCAAGTTTTGGTGTAGTTTTCTTCAAGTGATTTTCTACTAGGTAAAACGCCATTTTCAAAATCAAGAATGAGTTCTGAGACCATTTGTGCTGATCGTATAGCCATGCCCATGCCGTTTCCAGCTAATGGATGTATCATGCCTGCACTGTCACCACACATCAAGATATGATTTTCAACTGGATTTTTTGCTGCAAAAGAAACTTGACTTATCGTCAATGGTTTTTCAAAAACGAGTTCAAAGTTTTCGAAAGCAGATTTTAAGAATTTGTTCTTGCTTAGGACTTTTTCCTGAAATTCGTCTATATTCTTAAATTTTTTGAAGGATTTGAAATCTGCGATGTAACAAATATTGATGTGATCATTTTCCACTTTTGACACTCCGCAGTAGCCGCCATCAAAGTTATGAAGTCCTACTGCCTCCTCGGGGAACTCTCCTTTATAGTGCGCTTTTACACCAAGGAAAGGAGAAGGTTTTTTGATAAAATCTCGCTCCATCTTGATATCTAAATTTGAACGCTTGCCGAATGAACCAATGACTAGGTTTGCTTTGAAAGACTCATTTTTGTTAGTGCTTACAATAAACTCATCTTCTATAAAATCAATTTTTTGTACGGTGGCTTGGATTAGTTTTGTTCCTTGAGCCACTACCTTCTTTGCCAACTCTGAATCAATACAATAGCGACTAATACTAAATCCTCCTAAAGGTAGTGTTGTGCTTATTGAGCGACTTCTAGGTGTACTTAAAGTGAAGTCAGTTATATCCTTAGCTCCGAAGTCAAAAGGATCGAAATCCAAAGATTTTAAATAGGGCAAAACTTCATTTGAAATGTACTCCCCACAGACTTTGTGTCTAGGATAAGCGTACTTTTCGATCAAAGTAACATCAAGACCTCTTTGCGATAAATGTAAAGCGCTAACAAGACCCCCTAATCCCCCTCCAATGATAATTATGCTTGTTGACAAATTTGAAATTTTGATGTATTAGGCTATAAAAACAAACTTTATAAGGCGAAGTTGTGAAAAATGGGTTAAATCTATCAACATATAAAAAAGGTGAAAAATGGGTACTTCTAGGTGAAACTAGGTGCGACGGCGCTTGCGCCCAAAGCGAGTCACTCAGAGAGTGTAAGGACAAGAGGTAGAAGCGGTACACCCATGTGGAAGGGCCAGAGACTAGCATGTAAGGCTATTGTTGATGGGGCATAGCTTGTCTCTTGTGCGCAAGCCTGGGTGTAGTAGCGGATGACTCGGTATCGCCATTTTTTTCATACCTATAAGAATAGGTATGGAAAAATGGTCGATATGGCCCACAACCTAAAAGCATAATCAAAGCGATTTTGCAAAACAGATACTATTGGTTACACCGGCGTATTGTCCATAGTTTTCTATAATATCGAACTTAGCTTTATGGTATAGCCTTATCGCCTCTGGCTGCTGTGTACCTGTCTCTAATATACACTTTTGATAGCCCAATTCTTTTGCCCAAATCTGAAGCTCCTCCAATACTTGCATGCCATATCCATTGCTTCTATAATTTTCAGCGACATACATGCGCTTCACTTCCATACACTGATCGTCGAATGTCTTGATCGCTCCACAAGCGACCGCAATATCGCCATAGTACCCTAGTACGGTATATTTAATATCCGTGATACCATTAAACTGGTTATAGAAATCATGATCATCACCATCTCTGATGGCCAGTTCCGCATCTAATTTTTCCACTAATAATTTAAAATCTTCATGTTTGGCGTCTGCCCTTGATAGCTTGAAAATCATAATTATAGATTCTTGTACATTTTGTAGTGCGGAATTCCAACTTCTTCATACATCCTGCCCTTCTTTTTATAGCCTTGTTTTTGATAGAATTTTACAGCAGTCTTTCTTGCACTCAGAACAATCGTTGTATATGACTTTTCTTTGCAAAAGGCCTCGCTGGCTTCTACTAAGGCCGTACCTATTCCTTTGCCTTGGTGAGCTTCTGCTACTGCAACTTGGCGCATCTTTATTTCCTTATTATCGATTGGTTGCAAAACGAGACATGCCTGCAATTCATTTTGGTCACTGTATGCACCTAGATGAAAGCTGTCCCACTCTGCACTAATGTCGTCGGGAAAAAATTCTAAACCAAGGGGTACGCGTAATATATCATTGCGTAAGGATAAGGCTTCATCGAATGAGGGTGTTCCAAAGTCATAACTTTCGATATACATAAGACAATTAATGAGTTAAAGGAAAAGTATCATTTGAGAGGTACATGCATTTTGAGAATGCTTGGTGATCGAAATCTGTCAAAACTTCTTGATCATCAAAGTAGTTGACCATATGCTCGGTAGGCATATTGCCAGTCAAATCGTCTGCTGCCATAGGGCAGCCACCATAACCTTTGATGGCCCCGTCAAATCTTCGGCAACCATTGTCATACGCTGCTTGGATTTTTTCTTTCCAATTGTGTGGCTGGGTATGTAAATGGGCGCCAAATGTTAGGCCTGGATAGGCAGGGATCAAATTTGAAAATAAATAAGATATGCTTTCTGGAGTGCTCACTCCAATGGTATCAGAAAGCGAAAATATGCCTATATCAAGAGCTTGTAAGCGAGAAACCCACTTCTGAACAATATCAACATTCCAATCATCTCCATATGGATTGCCAAAACCCATAGAAATGTACAACACCATTTTTTTATTTGATTTTATACATACTTCTTGAATTTGTTCAACTCGTTCTAATGACTCTTCGATGGTGGCGTTTGTGTTCCTTAGTTGAAAAGTTTCGCTAATGGAAAAAGGGTAGCCTAGAAAGTCTATCTGATCAAACTGGGAGGCGTCATTTGCGCCTCTTAAATTTGCGACTATAGCTAAGAGTTTAGAATTGGTGTTTGTTAAATCCAATTGCTCTAGAACCTTAGCGGTATCTGCCATTTGGGGAATGGCCTTGGGCGAAACAAAACTACCAAAGTCAATGGTATGGAAACCCACACTAAGCAAGCTATTGATATACTTAACCTTCTTTTCAGTGGAGATAAAGGTCTTCATTCCCTGCATTGCATCCCTAGGACATTCCACTAATTGGACCATATATAAAAAGTTCTATTTCTTTAGCCAAATATACTAGTTATAGATTAAGTATTGCACTAAATATTGTAGCGAATAAAAATTTAAGCACCTTATACTGGCTTATTGAACAATCTAGTGTATTTTTGATTTATAATTCAGTACACGATATGTACTCATGAACGCTAAGATGTTTTTTTAGATTCGGTCAGGGACAATAGTCTACTTATAAATTAAACAGTAAAAATGAAAAATAAAGGTTGGTTGGTACTTATAGGATTCATACTATTTTTTGTTGGAGTACTGTCTATTGTATTGAGTATGATTGGTGTGAACTTTGCCATCTTCTCACTTATATTTGAGACCAGTGGCTTAATTTCTTTTATCTTCTATATAAGCCTTATCATTTTTGGTTTGCTGCTAGTCATAATACCCAACACGAATCTGAGCAATGACGAGGAGATTGTGGAGCAATAAGCTATTTGCACTCTTCTAGTTTGGCTTTCACATCCACAAATTTTACAAAAGGCAAGTCATTACCAAAGTTGTGATTGATGTAATTCATGATATTGGTAATCTCAAAGGCTGAGATTTTTGGCATGGCTGGCATAGGCATATCATAATCTTTACCATTGACTATAATTTGTCCTTCTAGGCCTTTTCTAATAATACATGGTAAGGTTTCATTGTACTTAGCGAGGTAATCTGACTTCGCCAGCGGAGGATACAAGGATCGCAGACCTTGACCAGATTCTAAATGACAGCTACTACAATAATAGTTGTATAACTCTCGGCCTTGGCTATATTCTTGAGTCGCACAAGAAAGCGTTATTAGTAGCATCGATATAAAAATCAAATAGCTATTTTTCATCCAACAGATTTTCTATATCTCCTATAAATCTCTTTACCTCACTTTCATCTAGTCCATTACAAAATGAACGAATATGCTTGTTCTTATCTACCAATACCAATCTACCATCATGATTGAAACCACCTGGGGCTTCTTCATCTTCGAGCGCGATATGAAAAAAAGCGTCAGCTACATCATAAATAAAATCTTTCTCACCAGTAACTAAGTGCCAATTCCCCTTTTCAATCTCCAGCTTATCTGCATACCACTTTAGTCGTTCTACATTATCATACTTTGTATCAATACTAACGGAAAGCATTTTCAAATTTTTATTTCCTTTGAAGTGATCAGCTATACGTAATTCTTGTTCTTTTACCTTTGGGCAAATAGTCGGGCATGAAGTAAAAAAATAATCTACGATATAGGCTTTATTTTGAAAGTTTGATTCTGTAATGGTGTCTCCATACTGATCAATAAAGCTAAAACTCGGAATCTGGTGGTATTGCATTTTTCCATTGACTTCCGTCTTGCCCCCCAAAAACGGTAAAGGGTCATCAGAAGTGCTTACTTTTTTTTCTGCGGTAGTACATGCAGTCAAACAGAGCACACTTAGCAAAATGTATAAAATGGATATCCTATTTGTATTCATGTAGCAGGTTTTCAATATCATCAAAAAAATCATCTACCTCTTCTGGAAAAAGTCCATCACAAAATCCTCGTATATGGCGGTCTTTATCAATGAGGACTAATTTACCATCATGATCATATCCACCGGGAGCATCTTTGTTTTCAATGGCGGTATGAAAAAAACCAACGGCATTATCATAGATCATATCTTTATCTCCCGTCACAAAATGCCAATTGCTATTATTCACCCCTAGTTTGGTAGCGTAATTATTCAATCGTTCCTTAGTATCATATTTGGTATCGATACTTACAGAGACAATAGACAAATTTGGATGGTCTTTATACCTTTCAAATATTCTCAGTTCTTGTGCTTTCACTCTTGGACAGATGGTCGGGCATGACGTAAAAAAATAGTCTAAGATGAATGCCTTACCATTAAGCGATTTGGGGCTTACTTCATGACCATATTGATCAGTGAAATTAAAGTCAGGGACTTTATGGAATATAGTGTCTCCATCTATGATGTCTCTATGCCCTAGTTTTGGCAGAGACTTATGAGATTGTAGCCCACCACCGCAGCTAGCTAATATAAAGCCAGCTAAACATAAACAATATAGTATCGAGATATTATTCACCTAAAATTGCTTTTCCTGATAATATGGCTTTTTTCATTTTCATGGACACATTGCTTATTTTCTGTTTTTCAGACTTTAGATAGGCAATGGCTTCTGCATCTGGCACTTTTTTTCCAGGTACATCTAGCTTATGCATCCAATCCATCATTCCTTCTCCTGACTCTGATACCCTTTTCAAGGTAGCCTTCATCATTACGATAGAATCTTGGCTTGTAGTATTCTCAATTTTCTTCTTTAGCCCTTTTTCTAATTTATGTATAGTGCTCATCTCAGGCATCACTTCATCGTGGATGGCCATCATTTCATCATACAATTTATTTCTTTCGGGATTATCACTGTGAGCGCAAGAAAATGCGCTGATAAAAAGCAAAGTGATAAAGTAAAATATAACCTGAGTATATCTCATTCTTAAGTTTTTAGTATCCAATTACAAAAGAAACACATTTGAATGAAAAAAGGTCAAAGTGCTGATGCATTTTGACCTTTTTACGATAATTCTTTTTTTCTGAATGAAGCTTTTTGCTTTTTAGTCGATTTTCATTCATTTGGGCGGTGGGCTTTGTCTTTTTTCGCTTATTTATGGGTTGTAAAGCCTTGGCAATAAGCTCTAAGAACTTTTTGGTTACCAGTTCCCTATTTTTTAGTTGCGATCTAGTTGAGCTATTTTGGATTTTCAAAAATCCATCCTTATTGACTCTACTATTCAGGACTTCCCACACCTTGTTTTTCTCTTGAGCGTCCAATCCTTTTGAGTCATGCACGTGGAAATAGAGTTCTACTTTGGTAGAAACCTTGTTCACATGCTGCCCGCCACTCCCCGCACTTCGGGAAAATGAGAATTTGAGCTCTTTCAGTAGAATTTCTTTGTACATAAGATGTATATTTATGCAGTTATAATGGTTTTAAAACCAAATACGCTGCTTTATGTTGTACATTTAATCAGCACAAAAAATTTATGAAATCAAAGCGTGTTATAGTATGGTGTAGACAAGATCTAAGACTTCATGATAATGAGGCGCTTACAGAGGCGATAGCACATGCTGAGGAAGTAATCCCAGTTTACATTTTTGATCCAAGAGTTTTTAGTGGTAAAACAAAAGCTGGATTCCACAAAACGGACAAATTTCGAGCAAGATTTATTATTGAAAGCGTACATGACTTCAAAGAGAATCTAAAAAAAATTGGATTAGATTTAATCACTCGTATTGGCAAACCCGAAAACATTCTTTACGAAATAGCTTTAGCGGCCAAGACATCGACAGTATATTGCAATAGAGAAAGGACAGATGAAGAATTGAAGGTTCAAGATAGATTAGAGGAAAAACTTTGGTCTATAGGACAAGAAATCAGATATAGTCGTGGAAAGATGCTGTACCATACAGCAGATCTCCCATTCCCGGTAACGCATACTCCAGACATCTTTACCCAATTTAGGAAGGAAGTAGAAAAGATGGTTGATGTAAGAGATCCATTTCCGATTCCTGATGTAAAGATGCCTCCTCTTAGTGTAGAAATTGAATCTGATCCAATACCCACTTTGGCAGTATTCGGTATACAAGACTACGAGCCGGACTCTAGAGCGGTCTTATCTTTCAAGGGAGGAGAAACAACAGCTCTTGAAAGACTCGATTATTATCTTTTTCAAAGCAAAAATATATCTAGATATAAAGAGACCAGGAATGGCATGATCGGTGGAGACTACTCTTCTAAATTTTCTGCTTGGTTAGCTCAAGGATGCATCTCACCAAAGCTAATTTACGCTACTGTCAAAAAGTACGAAGAAGAGCATGGTGCTAACAAATCGACTTATTGGTTATACTTCGAATTATTATGGCGTGACTTCTTTAGACTAATAGCCAAGAAACATAAGAACCACATTTTTAAAAAAGGGGGCACTAAAAGAGAATTGACTAAACCCTTGGTGAATGATCATAGCCTGCTTAATGTTTGGATAAAAGGTAAGACTGGTGTTCCACTTATAGATGCGAATATGCGCGAGTTAGCCTTGACGGGTTTTATGTCAAATCGAGGTAGGCAGATAGTTGCTAGTTTCTTGATCAACGACCTGCATGTGAACTGGAAATGGGGTGCCGAATATTTTGAATCTATGCTTATAGATTATGATGTAGCTAGCAATTGGGGCAATTGGAATTATATAGCTGGCGTAGGCTCTGACCCAAGAGAGAATCGCTATTTCAACATTCTTAGCCAAGCCTCTAAGTACGACCCAAAAGGCGAATACGTTAAACTATGGCTTCCTGAACTTAAACTAGTCCCTACTAACAAAATTCATCGTTTGGATAAGTTGTCTTTTCAAGAATTGGAAGAGCTCAAAATCACTCTTGGGGCAGATTACCCTAAAGCGATGATTAATATCGCCAAATGGGCATAGGCTAGCATACACAACTACTCTACCCTACTGCTTGACAGTACTTTACACTACTTTTGCTTAATTTTTGCCTTAGTGTTAAATGTGTGATTAATGTCACCTCATTTAATCCTTAAATGTGCTAAATTTGAATTTTATTTTAGATTGAATTTAGCAAGCTCAAATTTCTTAGATCGATCTTAATGCTTTGATAAATTTTATAGTCATTGCGTTTAATGAGGTTTGAGCATTAGTGATGTGGAAATTATATAAATTATTTAGTCCCATTTTTTTGACTATCGTCCTGTGTGCCACCTCGACGCTTGATCTTTATTCACAGAACACTTTAGCCAAAAAAATATCCTCCATATCTTTTCATGGAATAGAAAAAAATAATGAAACCTATTTAAGGCAATTTATAGAGGCTAAGGTAGGAATCTTTGTTTCTGATAGCTTACTCCTTGAAGACGTACAGCGTCTAAAAAATATTCCTAGCGTGGGTTATGCGTATTACGAACTCATAAATAAGGAGTCATCAGTACAAATTGTATACAACATTGAAGAGGTCAAGACGCTTGTCCCGGTTGTAAACTTTGGCAGAGTAAAAAATAACACCTGGATACAACTCGGTTTCTATGAAAGCAATTTAGGGGGAAAAGGCTCCTTCCTTAGCTTGATCTATCAAAATAGAGATAGAGGCCAGCATGGTGGACAACTTTTTTATCGCGCGGAAAGAATTCGTGGTAGTAAATGGGGCATTTCTGCTACATTAAATAAAGCTGCTTCTTTAGAACCACTTTACTTTGATGCTGAAACAGTCAATTATGAATACAGTAATTATGAACTCGGATTTACGACTTTTAAGCAATTTGATTTTCGACATCAGCTTGAAGTCGGAGGCACTTACTTTATAGAAAGATTTCGAAAGAGTGATACTCAATTTTTTGAAAATCCAACAGGCCCGAATTTACTTAGGCTTCCAAAGTATCTATCGAAAATTGAACTTACAGGAAATTATTTAAATTATCACTACTTCTATTTATATGGCGCTTATTGGCAACTGGCTTATCAAAACGTATATACAATCTCAGATCAAACCTGGTTTCAAAATCTACAGTTTACAGGAAAGTACTTCACAAGAATTGGAAAAGACGGGAATCTAGCATTTAGACTTCTTGCAGGTTTGGGTACCAATAATGATAGTCCATTTGCTCCATATGTTATTGATAGTCATGTGAATTTTAGAGGCGTTGGTAATCGAACCGCTAGAGGGACTGCTCAATTTATAATAAACACAGAGTATAGACTCACATTGCTGGATGAAGAAAAGTGGGCCTTGCAGATAGTAACCTTTCTTGACATTGGCACCTTACGTAGCCCTGGAGAGCCGCTTAAAAACGTGCTTGTACAAAGCCAAATTCAAAATTACTTTGGTAGCGGCTTTCGACTAATTTACAAAGAATTTTATGGCGCAGTACTTAGAGTGGACTATGGCCTCAATATTCAAGACATTACCCAAGCTGGTGCTGTTATTGGATTTGGACAATACTTTTAACCAGCATCACCTTGGGCAACAAATCAAATTGCTTTTAGGCCTCCCCATTTGTTGCAGGCGCTTGACTCATCATATGGTGATAGATATTGATAAAATCCAATTCGTTTACCTCAGCAAAAGATTTTAGTATATATCGAGTTTGCTCGCCATACTTTGCATTGATCGGTTCGTCAAAATCTGCCAAGATTTTTGATTTATCAAATTCCAGCTTGTGGAAAAATCCTTTGCCTAATACCAAGCCAATCTTAGCATTATTTCCTTTAAACAGATCATTGAGTATAGGAACGATCTTACCATAAAAGGCAAGTTTAAGTTCTTGGAAATTTTGCACATTGATAAAATATGCATGACCTATCCCCTCTCCAGCTCCAATCAGAACTTGAATTCTAGCATTAATCACCAGAAGTAGTTTTGCTAAGTCTATCTGAAGCTCACCACTCAGTATAGTAGGCAATACCATTGGCGTTGGATCTATCTTGATCATATGAAATCTACTACGCAATGCTAAGTCCATTTCAGCAAGCTCCTGATCATTAATATTCATAGTCCCTATCAAATAAAGATTTGGTGGAATACTAAAGTACGTTTTAGAGTAAGGCATGATTACAGCCTGCGCTTCTGGTGCGCCTTCTCTCTTAGAGCTATTGAGAATGCTCAGTACTTCACCAAAAATGCTAATCACATTGCCGCGATCCATCTCATCAATAATGAGAACATGTCTTTTCGCTTGAAAATTGGCAATGTTCTGCATCTGGCTCAGTTCAAACTCTTTGACCTTCTCATCATCAACGTCCATGTTGGTAGAATCCTTATCGACTTCTTGAATGTACCCGGCTTCAAATTGCTTAAAGCCATTAAAGACTGCCCATATCGCCATTGGATTTGTGGATCCAATCAGTTCTAATACCTCGGCTTCTAAATTTTCAGAAGTTATGCCGGCTCCTACTTTGTCATATATCTTTTTGATCTTGAATTTAGATATAGTGTAGGTGGAAAATGAGTTTGAAGGACGCACTACGATATGGCCAAATCTAGCCACTGTGTGTAAAAATATTTTTCTGCCATCACCCGTTACAAATGCTTCAAATTTTTCGCTTTTGATGTGCCCTAAGAATGCTTTATAAATTTGGTTAAAAGTTACCTTAGACTCCTTCTTTGGCATGTTTTCCAATAAGCTTTCTACAATGCTTCGCTTTGCTTCGAGCGCTATCTGTTTGAAAACGCCATCTTCCACTTCATGGCTGATCCCTTGATGATTTGGAGACACTTTTCTAAAACTTTCGATGAAATCTTGATATCTAAAATTTTCGTGGAAAGTAAGGAAGTGAATTTGCCCCTCCTCTGCATACTTATTATATCTAGCGCGTAGGTCACGTCGATTCTCTTGGGCTAATGCTGCAAGTGGTTTTTGCTCTATGATAGACAAGGCATAGTTGATCGTTCTGTAGGTTTTTCCAGTACCAGAGGGACCATACAGGATCATGTTATGAGGGAAAACAGGCACTTGATTACCCAAGAGCTCATGTGATTTATCCTCAGCCAACTGATTCTCTTGAATGATTTCCAATAAGCAGTTGTAGTGCCCTTCAGTCATATCTAGGATATAATCCTTGATGTCTTCTTCATAGAAAGATTCAAAATTACAGACTTGACTACCTAGTTGAGCTTTACTTATGGGCTTATCCTGTAGGTTGTAGTTGATGAATAAGGTTACGAATAACTCCTCCGTATCTTCGCTTTTAAGTATATCGGACACGACCAAACCTAATCCTAGGCATCCCACCTCTGACCCAGATTGCCAAATGATGACTTTATCATCCCTTTTGATTTTATCTGCTTCACCTTTCACTGGAACAGTGATAATGTGTGCTTTAGTAAGGAAGTCGGATATCTTTACCTCGCTATCATTGTAATTAAATAACCAATAATTCATAAAATGCTTTGCGTTTTGAAACGGTGCTAAATTAACGTTTGTGAATTGATTTAGCCCTATATTTAGGACTTAATTATCTTTTCGCAATATGACCTTTTTTATTACTCAAGTTGTTCCCTTTGCCACTCCTATCAATTCGACTTTTTTTGCTTTGCTATTTCTCACTGTGCTAGCGGCTATCTTGGCTTATCTACTATTAACAAACAAATGGCTAATGAAGTTACGTAGTCGAGGACTATTGGGTATGTTGAGTGGTTTTGTCAGCATTGTTTGTGCAGGAGCAGTTATTTTTAGCTTTGTCCACTCTAGGAACATTCAACCTTTAGAATTTGGGAAAAATGCCTTGACGATTGGCAAGAAGAACATCGCATATAAAAACATATCTGGCCATTACGTCAAGCCGCTTATACAACAAAGTAGATATTCTGCCCAGATTAGTGTGGATACAGCTTTGGTCTATGTCATAGAACTAAAAGACGGCAAGTCTATCCTCCTATCTAATGACAACTACAATATGCTTGACGTGAAAACGGCAATGAATAACTATATACCCAAATAGCCAATACTATCCTGCAAAAGAAAAAGGAACTGAAATTCATTTCCAGTTCCTTTTTCTTTTTTTTACCTATTTATCTCTTTACTTATCCTTTAGGTGCATTTTGTGGATTCAGCAAATCATAAAATTGATTCAACTTTGGAAGAATAATAATTCTAGTTCTTCTATTTATGCTTCGTCCTTCGGTGGTATTATTATCTGCCAAGATATTATACTCGCCTCTACCAGCAGCAATCAATCTATCAGGATTCACGCCATAGTTTTTTTGCAGTACCCTTACTACTGAAGTTGCTCTTTTCACCGAAAGATCCCAATTGTCCGTCATACAACTATTGCTAATCGGTACATTATCAGTGTAGCCTTCGACCATAACTTCTAGGTCAGGTCTAGACTGAACTATTTTGGCTATTTTTCCCAGTACTTCATATGCACGTGGAGAAATATTTGAGGAACCACTAGTGAATAACATCTTATCAGAAAGATTGACGAATACGACCGTCTTATCTACTTTCACGTCTACGTCTTGATCTGAAATGCCTTGACTCAACACCCCTTTTAGGTTAACTGCAAGCGCCAAATTGATAGAATCTGCTTTAGATTTAGCGGCCTGCAAAAGATTAATGTATTTATCCTTGCTCTCCAGTTGCGAAAGCGTTTCTTTGATATTATCATTCGCAGCCTGCGACAATACCGTCAGATCTCCAACCTGATTTAGCTGTTTATCACGCTGATTTCTAGCATCATCTACTTGGTTTTTAAGGTCGCCAATTTGCTCTTCTCTAAGTGCCATGTTGCTCTTCAAACCGTCTAATTCAGCTTGCAAGACACGCTTATCTTCAGCACAATCATTAAACTTTGTTACATATTCGTTGAGATCTTGGCCGATTTTGCCAATCTCTTTGTTCTGCATGTCCATTTCCGACTGCAAAGAAAAGTACTTCTTCTTACTTACACAGGAGCTTAGTATCAATGTAGCAAATAGAAAAAGGGAAAATTTGATTGTTGTTTTCATTATATATGTTTTTGAATTATCCCACAATATATAAGGATATTAATATTTTTTCACTCTTAGATTCATAGAAAATATCATTACCGTCTTTTTCAAGAATAGTTTCTAAACGTAATTCAAGGCATAATATTTTGTTTACGATTTTGATCTTATTTGTGTTAGGTACTTTTTTAGGTTTTATTTGATTTCTTTTTGGGCGTGTCATCGACAGAAAAAGTCGATGCCGGGCTCTGACGCACTCCATGTTCATTGCGGTCCTTCTACGCACCTAGCCACGCAAGGACTCCCGCTTATCAGCGGTCTGCTTTCGATCCCTCACGCGAGGCCGTTACGAAAATATAAGTTTGAGTATATCATATAAAATTTAATAGCCACAAGGTGCCTGCCCAACTTGCAGAGGTGGGGCTAAATATAAGAGCCCGGGGCTTCAGCCCTGGGTGAATGTAGCGAATCATCCCATTTGGCGCGATTTTTTTCTTTTTTTAAAAATCGTGACAAATGGCCTCCAAGAATGAACTTTCCAATTTCGTAACAATCTCACGCGGTTTGGCCAGTACCCAATTATTAGGCTGATTGCATTGAAAGAGGTGGCAAACAAACTAGAGGTGGGGGTGTAATAAAATTAGCATTCCTTGCAGACTTGATCGTCGAGGTTTTCAATCTCGGAGCCATACGCTCATCTAGGTGCAAGTCTATGTCGGCCCGCTGGGGCTCCAAAAAAAACTCCGTTAGCTTAATAGGGCTGAAAGCCCTATCCTTTTGTATTGGCTCCTTTCAGGAGCATTTCATCTAAAGCAAGCATACATATTGTCTACCCAACTATTGCCCACACAACATAAGATGACTTAAAAAATTAACCCTAATGTGCATGCCCAACTCATAGAGGTGGAGGCGTAATAAAATTAGCATTCCTTGCAGACTTGATCGTCGAGGTTTTCAATCTCGGTGCCATACGCTCATCGAGGTGCATGTCTATGTCGGCCCGCTGGGGCTCCAAAAAAACTCCGTTAGCTTAATAGGGCTGAAAGCCCTATCCTTTTGTATTGGCTCCTTTCAGGAGCATTCCATCTAAAACAGTCATACATATTGTCTACCCAACTATTTCCCACACAACATAAGATCACCTAAAAAATTAGCCCCAATGTGTATGCCCAACTCATAGAGGTGGGGGCGTAATAAAATTAGCATTCCTTTAGCCATCAGCTGACGTAAAATGAAAAAGCCAAAAAGACTTGTGTCCTAACGCAAGATTGAAAACCTCGACGATGGTAAAAGAACAATAGTCGCGACTCGCCAAAGGCGACCAAGCTCGACAAGCCGGAGGTGCGTAGAAGCAAAGGATAGCAGTGACATGCGAAGCATACAACGGAAAGCCTGCCGCCTCCCATTTTGGAGGGATGGCGGTGCTCCCAACAAAAAAAAGCAGAACCCAAATGAATGAGTCCTGCTTTCTTAAATTCTTTATGAGACTGTTCACGCCTCGGCAAGTTTGCCTCGGTTTCTTCTCTATTTTGATCCACTGGATCAAAATTGCTTCGCATCGATCAGGCACCTTCTAAAGCAGCTGCACCACCAACGATCTCTGAAAGTTCTTTGGTAATCGCTTCTTGACGCGCTTTGTTATAGGTAATCTTCAATTCTTTGACGATGTCTTCCGCATTTTCTGTTGCTTTATCCATCGCTGTCATACGTGCTCCATGCTCCGAAGCATTGGTATCTAAACAACACTTCTGTAATTGATTTTGAAGTATTGAAGGAATCAACTGTTCAAGTAACTCTTGCTTATTAGGCTCGAAGATGTAATCTGCTTTCTTGTTGTCTGCAGCTGCTACTTCTTTACCTGCATCAGCATTAGATTCTTTCTTTGTCTCTACTGGTAAGTAATTTTCTACCTGAGCAAATTGTACTGCTGCATTCTTAAATCTACCGTAAGAAATCTCAACTGCATCGTATTCTCCATTAGAGAAGGCATCCATGATTTCGTTTGCAACAGGAGAGATTTGATCAAAGCTCAAGTCTGCAAATAGATTCACATGCGTATCAATTGGGTTGTATTGCTTACGTCTACTGAAGAAGTCATTCCCCTTCTTACCAATACACATCACTGAAACATTTCCAGCAGCTAATTGGCTAGCGTACTTCTCATTGATCGTGTTCACTACTCCTTTGATGATGTTGGAATTGAATCCACCACAAAGACCTCTATTAGAGGTAATGCAAACCATCAATACTTTATTTACTTCTCTCGCTACACCAAACTTTGACGAAGCATCACCTGCTTCCATATTAGATAGGATGTTCTTCAACATTTCGTTCATCTTATTTGCATAAGGACGCATTTGTTGAATAGCCATCTGTGCACGACGCAATTTAGCTGCGGATACCATCTTCATGGCACGCGTAATTTGCTGTGTAGATTTAACTGATTTTATCCTATCCCGTACTTCTTTTAGGTTCGCACCCATAGTTTAGATTACTTGTATTGTGAACTTAATTCTCCAGCCAACTTCGTTACGAAGTCAGTAGCTTCTTTATCCAATTTACCTGACTTGAACGTAGCCAAAGTTTCAGGGCTTCTTGATTCTAAGGTAGTCAAGAAGTTTTCTTGGAAGTCAATCACCTTATCTACAGGTACATCTTTCAACAAACCTCTTGATCCTAAGTAAATGATAGCAACTTGCTTCTCTACTGACATTGGTGAGTATTGCGCTTGCTTCAAGATTTCCACGTTACGCTTACCTTTCTCCAATACAGCCATAGTCGCTGCATCCAAATCCGAACCGAACTTTGAGAATGCTTCTAGCTCTCTATATTGTGCCTGATCCAACTTAAGTGTACCAGATACTTTCTTCATTGATTTGATCTGAGCGTTACCACCCACACGAGATACTGAGATACCAACGTTAATCGCTGGTCTTACACCTGCGTTAAACAAGTTGGACTCCAAGAATATCTGTCCATCTGTAATCGAAATTACGTTGGTTGGAATATATGCAGATACATCACCCGCTTGTGTCTCAATGATAGGAAGTGCAGTCAATGAACCACCACCTTTAACTAGGCCTGACTGCTTTAATGAATCAGGAAGGTCATTCATATCACGTGCGATCTTATCATCGTTGATGATCTTCGCCGCTCTCTCTAATAATCTTGAGTGAAGGTAAAATACATCACCAGGATATGCCTCACGCCCTGGAGGTCTTCTTAGTAGAAGTGATACTTCACGGTATGCTACTGCTTGCTTAGATAAATCATCATAAACAATCAATGCAGGTCTACCCGTATCGCGGAAAAATTCTCCAATCGCCGCACCAGCAAACGGAGCGTAAAACTGAAGTGGTGCAGGATCTGATGCTGAAGCTGATACAATAGTCGTATAGTCCATTGCGCCATTTTCTTCTAGTGTCTTTGCCACGTTGGCAACAGTAGAAGCTTTTTGACCAGATGCTACATATATACAGTACACAGGATTTCCTGCTTCGTAAAATTCTTTTTGATTGATGATCGTATCGATAGCAATCGCAGTTTTACCTGTTTGTCTATCTCCAATGATCAACTCACGCTGACCTCTACCTACTGGAATCATCGCGTCAATCGCTTTGATACCTGTCTGAAGTGGTTCGGCAACTGGCTCTCTATAGATTACACCAGGCGCTTTACGCTCAAGAGGCATATCGTATCTCGTACCTGAGATCGGACCTTTACCATCGATAGGTTCACCCAATGGGTTCACAACTCTACCAACCATACCTTCTCCAACACCTAATGAAGCGATCTTTCCAGTTCTACGTACAGTAGCCCCTTCTATGATACCATCACCGTCACCCATCAATACAACCCCAACATTGTCTTCTTCAAGGTTAAGAACTATGGCTTCCACGTCGTTTTCAAACTTTACCAATTCCCCTGCTTGTGCAGCAGTAAGACCGTAAACACGGGCAATACCATCCCCTACTTGGAGTACGGTTCCTACCTCTTCTAATTCTGTCTCGGTTTTGAATCCAGATAATTGTTCTTTAAGTATCGCAGAAATTTCGCCTGGTTTTACATCAGCCATCTTGCTCTATTTTTAAATTTTCTAAAAATTCTATATTAAATCTGAGGTTCGTAGACATTGCCTACAAACTTCTTTTTCAAAGTTTCTAATTTATGTGCAACACTTGCATCATATAGTTTATCTCCAATCTCGATTATAAATCCGCCTAATATTTCTGGGTCCACTTTAGTGCTTATTTGCACACTCTCATTAGTGATATTACTTTCCAGAAGTTTTGCCTTGATGCTTTCAAGTGCCGCCTCTGATAGTGGAGCCGCTGAAGTTAATATTGCAGTAGAAATGCTCTTAAGGTCATTATACTGTGCAACAAACTCGTTTGAAATCTCAGGGATGTAAGCTTCTCTTCCTTTAGTAATAATAATATTCATGAAGCCCATAGTCATTTTATCAAAACCGGCTCCGAAGATTTTCTGTACGATATCTTTCTTCTTCTTAGCATTGATGATCGGGCTCTTCAGCATGAGATACAAATCTCTATTCTCAACAGCGTTTTGCAAAGACTTCATATCTTCATATACTGCATCAAGATTTTTAGTCTCTTGAGAAAGGTCTAATAAAGATTTAGCATATCTGGAAGCGATTCTTTTTACTGACATGTCTTAGTTCAATTTCAATTCACCTACTAAAGAATTTACCAAATCGTCTTGGCTACCGTCTTTATTTAAGTCTTTACGAAGTACTTGTTCCGCTATTTGAATAGCCATTAAGCCAGTCATATTCTTCACCTCGGTCATTGCCGCTTTCTTCTGATTGCCAATCTCCATCTGAGCAGATTCTAAAATCTTGCTTGCCTCCGCCTTAGCAGTCTCGCGAGCTTCTTTGATAATATTATCTTTAGTTTCCTTAGCTTCTTTTAGAATCAAAGATCTCTCCTCTCTAGCTTGTGCTAGGATTTTCTCATTTTCAGATTTAAGATTAGCCATTTCCTCTTTCGCTTTTGCAGCTTCATCTAAGGCGTCTTGGATATCTTTGTTTCTTTCTTTGAGTGCATCCTTGATAGGGCCAAAAGCAAACTTCGCCATCAAGATCCAAAACAATAGGAAAATAACAGTTGTCCAAAAGAATAAACCAAAGTCTGGTTTGATTACACTAAAATCTAATTTCGCTAAGAATATCATTTCTAAGTTTTTTAAGCATTTAAAAAGTTGAGCTGCAGCCAATCGCTACAACTCAACTAGGTTTGATTTTTATCCTGCGAAGAAAGAAAGGATAATCGCGATTACCGCTGCTCCTTCAATCAATGCCGCAGTTAATATCATGTTTGCACGGATGTCACCTACTGCTTCAGGTTGACGTGCGATGGCTTCCATTGCTTTAGCACCGATGTTACCGATACCAATGCCTGCGCCTAATACTGCTAATCCAGCTCCAATA
>CALIEI010000192.1 GCA_938022165.1 uncultured Saprospiraceae bacterium
CTATTCTGAACACTTTCAGGATTTATCGAAATCGCATTTTCAAACGCTTCAACTGCATTTTTGCTGCAAAATTTCTTGATTTTATCCTCACTAGCATTTTTCAATCCTAGTGTATTTGTAGTTCCTGCAATAGACCAAGCAGATTCTGTATTTTCAATTTTAGCGACTTGCATGGCATAATAGCCTGATATATCCGCTCTCTTATATTTATACCAAGTCGAAGCGATATCTTTATATACACTTGCTTGAGTTGAATCTTCTTTAGCTTGGGACAATTGTGTTTCAAGTGAAAGTAACTCTGCGGTCTGTAGTGGTGTCAGCGAAGGCTTCGCATCTATTAAGAGGGCACTTATATCTGTGCTTTCCGAATTGAGTGCGCGCGATATTTCTGCGCTTTTGATTTCACTTGGCTTTGTACTACCTCCAAAATATAATCCCAAAAATAACAAAAACGAAAACCCTATAAGTATAGATTGTCCTTTGGTCATATATTATGGTTTAGAGGTCAATTAACCTTCTTTTTCGCTATTGTCGTCTGGCAAAGCCTTTACTTTTGATTTTACATCATCAATAAATACTTTTGCTGGTTTGAATGCAGGTATAAAGTGCTCAGGTATTTCGATAGCGATATTCTTTTTGATATTACGCCCAATCTTCTTTGCACGCTTTTTTATTATAAAGCTTCCAAAACCTCTAACATATACATTCTCCCCTTCTGACAAAGTACTTTTTACTTCTTTAAAAAATGTTTCTAAAGATACTAACACATCAACTTTTGCGATTCCTGTCTTTTCTGATATTGTAGCTACTAAGTCTGCTTTTCTCATTATTTCTTAAGGCTTTTTAGAGTGTTTTATTATAGTTTTAAGAGTGCAAATGTCGGTTTTTTTTTCTTTAAAAAAAAGTGCAAATCTAGTGAAATTGAAAATCCTTGGGATTTTAGCATTAAGATGCAGCATAAATGTCATAAACCGCACAATATCAAGCACTTTTCCAAAAAAAATAGCCCAATTTTGCCCAATTTTTGACATTAAAATGGCAGTAGAGCATTTATAGTATATTTGCTCTACAAATAACAGGCTAATACTAGCTTTACTAAAACATCTATACTATATGCTATTATCAATGACCGGTTTCGGTCGGGCGATCCAATCTTTTGATTCAAAAAACATATCTGTCGAATTGCGCTCGCTCAATTCAAAATTTACAGATGTTCGACTAAAACTGCCGCAGAACTACAAAGAAAAAGAGCAAGAAATAAAAAAGCTCGTGATGGATCGTGCTGAGCGTGGCAAAATAGATGTCAACATAGAGATTCAAGCCATTACTGGAGATGAACAATTTTCACTCAATATCCCGCTATTCCGAAAGTATGTTAAAGAGCTCAAAACCATAGCCGATGAAGAACAGATCCCTTCTTCTGATCTCATTACTGCCGTCATGCGCTTACCTAACGTGGTCACACCTATAGAAGAAGCACTGGACGAAGCAGAATGGAAAACGGTGGTTAGCACGCTAAATGAAGCATTAGACAAGTTTGTTGCTTTTAGAGAGCAAGAAGGAAAAAGTCTTGCAGAAGATATGTCCACTCGCATAGTTAATATCAAAGGAAATCTCGAACAAATAGCCCCTTTTGAAACCAATCGAGTAGTCAAAATAAAAGAAAAAATGCTTAGGCATTTAGAAGAATTCGTGGGCAAGAAAAATGTAGATCAAAATAGATATGAACAAGAAGTGCTTTTTTATCTAGAAAAAATAGACATTAACGAAGAAAAAGTAAGACTTGCTCAACATTGTGATTACTTTTTAGAGCAGCTAAGAGATGACAACACAGCGAAAGGAAGAAAATTGAGCTTTATTAGTCAGGAGATTGGCCGTGAGATCAACACACTCGGCTCCAAAGCATATTCTTCCGAAATCCAAAGATTTGTGGTCAACATGAAGAATGAATTAGAAAAAGTGAAAGAGCAAGTTGCAAATTCTGTGTAATGAAAAAAGACAATACATTCGAAGGTAAGATCATCATCTTTACAGCTCCTTCTGGATCCGGTAAGACTACAATAGTCCGGCATTTACTTAAGAAATACGACTTTCTAGGCTTTTCTGTATCCGCTACAAACCGCAAAAAAAGACCTAAAGAAGAAGATGGTAAGGACTATTATTTCCTCAAGCCAGAAAAATTCCAAAAGAAAATAGAAGAAGGTGCTTTTGTAGAGTGGGAAGAAGTCTATGAGGGTAAGTATTACGGAACCCTCAAATCAGAAATAAAGCGGGTATGGTCCAAAGGCAAGCACGTGGTATTTGACATTGAAGTCAAAGGAGCTACAAATATCAAGAAATTATATCCTGATAACTCTATGGCTGTATTTGTTAGACCTCCATCCCTTTCTGAGTTGAGACGTAGACTCACCAATCGAAAAACAGAAACCGAAAGCAGTCTCAAAAAGAGACTGAACCGTGCTGAAGAAGAGATGACATATGAAAATAAATTTGATAAAGTAATTATTAACGATTTATTGGAGGTTGCACTAGAGGAAGCGGAACAAATTATTGAATCGTTTTGTATTAAGTAGGTAACAATCATCATGGAAGTACTCACTACAAACGGCGTCACTATAAAGGTAGAATCCTCTTACCAAAAAAAGCACTCCTCACCTAAGGAGAATAGATATGTTCACGCCTATCAAGTCACTATAATAAACGAGAAGGATACCACCATCAAGCTTACTGAGCGTCTTTGGAAAATCATTGACTCTACAGGAGAAGAGCGCAGAGTCTCTGGCAAAGGTGTGATTGGAAAGCAACCCGAATTGGCCCCTGGTGATGAGCATCGATATGTTTCTTGGTCTCCTATGGCTACCGATATCGGTAAAATGTCAGGCTTTTATACATTCATCGATTTGAGTGATAACTCCACATTTTTAGTGGATATTCCAGAGTTCAAATTGATCTGTCCAAATAAGCTCAATTAATATTCTTTGGGGACATCCCATCGACGCGCCTGATATTACTCCTTTCAGTCGTATTATCATTCGGTCTTGGGTCGAGCTATCCAGCACTACGTTTCACTTCGGTATAGTCTCCGCTTCGCTACTACTACACTACTGCTTCCTATCTCTTGTCCACTAGGGCTATAGCTATTCGCATCGCCCTGTACATTTTGATTATTTTCAAAAATAGCTATGAATTAAAGAAACATATTAAAAAAATATGTCATACAACATTGAAAAAGAGCTTATCGTTTTCTTATAGAGAACATAAAAACCCTATTTTTGCAAAAAAATATATATTTTTAATTTTCATATAAGTTTATGTTGAGGTATCTCTATTCCATTTTGCTTTTTTGTACATCTATTAGCTTGTTTGCCCAAGCAAATGCATTAGTGCGTGGGACTATAAGCGAAACTGCTCAAAATGATGCATTCATCAGCCTAGATGTCAACCAAAAGTACTTGACTGGGACTACTGATAATTACTATAGCAACATCCTGGAAGATGGAAGTTTTGCATTTGCTGTAGAAATCAATGAGCCACAGCTCGTAAGTTTAGTGTTTAACCAAAACAGAGGCTACTTTTATTTAGAACCTGGAGACACATTGAATATTGACGCTAAAGCAGGTAATTTTCAATACTCATTTACTTACTCAGGCAAGTCAAAAGCCAACAATGAATACCTCAGAGAATATTATAAAAACAATCCTACAGAGACTAATGCATTTAAATTGGTACAGTATAAGCAAAATCAATTTTGGTACACCATAGATCCTCTGCTGGATAACAAAATGCGTGATCTTACTACCTCAGAGTTTGTTACCTTTCTTGCAGATCGTCGACAAATGGCTCTAAGTCACCTGTTCAATAGTTCAAGTAATCTATCGGGAGAATTGAGTAAACAGTTTATCGACTACGTGACTTCAGAGATCAACTACAATTGGGCATACCATATGATGGCTTATGGCCACATCTATCGAAAAATAAAAGAAATAGATCAAGAAGAGTTTTATACTTTCTTAGACAACATGAACGATATGAAGGGCAATATCGGCAACCAATATTTCCGTCAATTTCAGTTGGCGAAGATTGACAAAGAATATGCAGACGTCGATGAAAAGGCCAGTAATGTTTACCAAGGCAAATATGAGTATGCAGGAAAAAACTACCAAGGAGATGTAAAGGCATTTTTACAATCTGAAATGATTGCCAAAGCGTTTAGCAAAAAGTATATCGCAGAAACAATTCCCCTTTTCGAAACTTTTCTAAGTGATATTAATAATAATGACAGCTTTGGTTCTAAAGTTGTTGTAGCTTATGAGAAGAGCTTAGTTAATGCTATCGGTACTAGGGCATCCAATTTTGTCATTAGAAATCCTGGAGAACCGGAAGTGTCTTTATCTTCTTTGAATGGCAAAACCGTATATCTGAATTTTTGGGCAAGCTGGTGTAGACCGTGCATGAAGAAAATGAACGAGCTCAAACCGCTTGAAGAGGACTTAAAAGCAAAAGAGATAGAATTTATACACATCTCATTTGACAAAAGTGAAGCGGCTTGGAAAAATGCAATTGATAAAAACCAGTTTAAAGGTACGCATGTCATCGTTCCCGAAGGAGTTGAGTCTCCAATTGCTAAAAAATATGAAATAAGATCAATACCCCAATATTTTATAATTGATAAAAACGGAAACTTTGCCCCTAAACCTGCAGTACCATCTATAAAGGAACTACAGAAAGTATTAGAGTCGACTGCAAAGATGTAGATGACTATATTACCTTTAAAGACTTAAACACAAAGTTTACATGTCAAAATTCATACTGCCGATTTTACTCTTATTGTTTTCTGTCCTTAGTCTCCACTTAGGTGCACAGGAAGGTGAAAACATGGTTCATGTAGACGAAATGCCTTATTTCCCAGGTTGCAATGACTTTGAAGGAAACCCTGAAGGAAAACGTAAATGCTCCAACTACAACCTTGTTTCGTTCATTTCTACCACGCTTAAGTATCCAGAAGAAGCAAAAAAAGAAACTTTAGAAGGAACGGTTATTATGAGCTTTGTGGTAACAAATGAAGGATATGTAAAAGATGCATTTGTGCTGAAAGATATAGGTGGCGGATGTGGACAAGCAGCATTGAATGTAATAGAGAATATGCCTAGATGGGAACCTGGAGTACATCAAGGCAAAAAAGTAAACGTCAAGCTAAACCTTCCTGTAAAATTCTCTCTATCCAGCGGTGGCGTTTCTTCCAAATATAGAGTGCTCTGGGGCAACACCAAAGGAAAGACGATCACCAAGCAAGAAATCAAAGACAATCTATTAGAGTCCATAACTGTTAGAGATCCATATGGAGAAGAAATAGCCGTCACTGAGGTGATCATTGCTTATGAAAGAAAGAAGAAGTTCATTGACGCTATTGGCCTAAGCAAAGTCAATGTAGCGCAAAAAAGATTATTGAAGAAAGCACGCAAAAAAGGTATCCTCACCTTTTCAGCGACCATCCAGAAAGATGGTCAATTTATTGAAGTTGACCGTGAGTTTGAGGTCATTAAGGCTAAGTAAGGAATTTTATTATCTGTCTCTTAATGTAACTTGGCCAGCTTTTGTTGGGCCTAACGGAAATCTATAATTCATTTCCTCTAAAGTTGAAAAACAGCAATCTCGACTCACAATTAATCTCTTGTTGATAATAATTCATTTTTACATCATGAACAAGTTCATACTTCAAATCTAAGACGTCCATATTTATCAGTTGAATAACAGCTGTAATTCCAATAATGGCTAGCATTATTGGTTTAGGAAACTCCATTTTTAATTTCAGAATTTTCTTTATAAAATTCCATAAGCCAATTGAGATGGCTATCCAAAAAATTATATTTACTATCCAATTCAATATAAAGATGATTCCAGAACCAGTATTCACCCAAGTCATGTTTGTTCGATAAATCATTGGGAAACCATAATAATCCGGTCCATGTTCAGGATATTCACAAACCTTATAAAACGTCACCAATTCTAGCGAATTTAACAACAAACCAAGGCAGATTAGAAATAAAATACTTAGAACTTGTCTTTTGGTGATAGGCACTTTTTAATTTTTTAAGAACTTAATCTTTTCTCAATTTGTCATTTAAAACAGCTCCCCCTGCTTAGCAAAAGATTTTGGATTTTCTAGTTCGAGCAATTCTCTTTTGGTCTCCAAGCCATAGAAGTACCCAGTTAGATTTCCGGACTTTCCTATTACCCTGTGACAAGGGACTATGATCGCAATGGGGTTATACTTATTGGCTAAACCCACAGCTCTCACAGCGCTTGGATTATTGATATCATTGGCTATTTTGGAATAACTTGCAGTACAGCCGTACGGTATTTTCTGTAGTTCATGCCATACACTGATCATAAAGTCAGACTTACCACTAAAGTCAAGTGGTAAATCAAAAGAGGTTCTTTTCCTTGAAAAATATTCGGTGAGTTGAATTTTTGCCTCCTCCACAATATCATTTCCAGGCGAAGTATGCTCCGGCATATCCACTTTTCTTACCATTTGTAAGCCCTTATCAGAAGCTGATATCTGCAAAAAACCTATGGGAGTATCTAAAAACATATATTGTGCTTGAATATAACAATGAAAAGTAGTAATCTTTACACCAAAGTGTACGCATGGCTTATAAAAATACAAAAAAGAAATATAAATCAAGGAGACAGAAACTGGCTGATCATCTTAGAAGCTATAGGATCATTCTAATCTTCTTCTTTATTGCCTTATTGTTTTTGGCCATTAGGAATTGGAGTACGCTAAGCTTCTACTTTAAGACTTACTTTATATACTAAGCTAGTCTTTCAATATTCTTTGATAAAACTTTTTCTCCCATAACCACATCATACCTACATATAATAAGAGCAATAAAGAGTTTACTGCAAGCTTAAGACCTAAGCCTAAATTTAGCTGACCGTGCAAAAATTCAGTTAGAATATAAAATCCAACTGCTAGCACTATTATGCTAACTATCCTATCTAATCGATAAGGAACTGGATAATATTTACGCCCAATCAAATACCCCATGACAACCATACTTCCGAATGTGAAGAAAGCAGCCCAAGCTGAGGCTATAATACCCATTTTAGGAATCAGATAAATATTGATTGATAAACTAATAATCGCTCCAGCTACTGAAATAAGAGCACCAATCTTCGTTTTATCTTTTATTTTATACCAAATCGAAATGTTGTAATACAATCCCAAAAACAAATAGGCCAATAGCAATATGGGCACGATATTCAAACCTCCTCTAAAATTCTCTCCCAATATATTTTGCAGTATGTCTAAGTAAAAATATATAGCTAAAAAAGCAATACTACCTACTAAAGTAAATGCTCTAGCTACATCAGCATAAGTTTGTGGAGCTTCTTTTGAATCTGCTTGCCTAAAGAAAAACGGCTCCGCAGCATAATTAAACGCTTGTATAAATAGCTGCATAATTACAGCAAACTTTACAGCAGCTGAATAGATCCCCGTCGCTATTTCATTTTGCTCTTCTGTACCTACTGAAAAAGTATTTATCAACCAACGATCTTGATAAGTCATAATGCTACCAGCTAGCCCAACCAAAGCTAAAGGCCATGTATACTGGAACATCTTTTTGAATAAGACCTTATCGATAGACCAAGTATTTTGGAAGATCTCCTTGCTTAACAATAAGACGGTGACTGCGCTGCCTACTATATTGGCTATAAATACATAGGCCAACCTTTGATCTGGATCATAGCTAATCCAATTGAGATTAAGATTTGACAAAATCTCCAATAAAAAAACCATTACAGCGATATTGACTAGCACGCTGATCACCTTAATGCTAGAAAACTTCATCGCTTTATTTTGCAGCCTAAGCTTAGCAAATGGGATAGCTACTAGAATATCTAAGAAGCATATAAAAGCAAAATACTGTACATAGTGCTGATCTTCCGGTTTAGTCAGAATACTTGCAATATTCTCAGATTGAAAGAGTATTGCGCCTAAGGCCAAGAGACTGACCAAGGAAACAGCTGTAAAAGCGGTACTGAAGGTGTTTTCTAAAGAATTGTCTTTACTGCCAAATCGGAACAAAGCCGTCTCCATTCGAAAGGTGAAAAGGCCTATAATCAATCCCGCGAAAGCATACATAATGGCATGAATACCATACTCTCCCGTATCATCATTAAATACACGTGTCAAGTAAGGCACTAATACGATCAAATGTAGCACCCTAGGTAAAATGCTACCTATGCCATATACTACTGTTTGCCCCGCAAGTTTTTTTATTAAAGACATATGAAAAAATACACAACAATATTACGTTAAAGATTCGATTATGATATAAATACTACCTTTAAGCTTAAATTCTGAATGAAAAAGTATGTTAGATTTAGATTTATTAGAGAAAATATGTAGTACACCAGGTACCTCCGGCTTTGAAAAGCGAATTAGAGACTTGGTTATTGAAGTGGCTACCCCACTTTGTGATGAAATAGAAGTAGATGCCATGGGCAATGTCATGGCTATCAAAAAGGGAAAGAAAGACAAGCGTGTCATGGCCGCAGCTCATTTAGATGAGATTGGTTTTATTGTCACCCATATTGATGATGAAGGATTTGTTCGTTTTCACACTCTAGGTGGCTTTGACCCAAAAACACTTACCTCGCAGCGTGTCATCATCCATGGTAAGAAAGATATAATTGGGGTGATGGGTACTAAGCCTATCCACCTAATGAAAGCGGAGGAAAGATCCAAAGTAGTCCCGATAAGTGATTATTTCATAGATACTGGGATGTCAAAAAAGGAGGTGGAGAAAAACATATCCCTTGGCAATCCGATCACTCGAGAGCGCCAAATGATTGAAATGGGTGAGTGTATCAATAGTAAATCTCTAGATAATAGAATCTCCGTTTATATCCTACTCAAAACACTTGAAGCACTAAAAGGAAAAACTATTCCTTATGACTTCTACGCTACTTTCACTGTACAAGAAGAAGTAGGATTGAGAGGGGCGATTTCTAGTGCACATTTAGTAGATCCAGATTTTGCATTTGGTCTAGATGTGACCATAGCCTTTGACGTTCCTGGAGCACAACCACACGAAATGATTACTAGACTAGGAAAGGGTACCGCAATAAAGGTTATGGATGGCTCTACCATCTGCGATTATAGAATGGTGGAATACATGAAAAAAACGGCTACCAAATCCAAGATAAAATGGCAAGCTGAAATACTGCCTGCTGGCGGAACAGATACGGCTGGCCTACAGCGATACGGCAAGCATGGTGCGATAGCAGGAGCGATATCTATCCCATTGCGGAATATGCACCAGACTATTGAAATGGTAAACAAAAAGGATGTAGAAGCCAGCGTCAAACTTTTGACCGCCTGCGTAAAAGGCTTGGACAAAAACAACTGGGATCATTAAACTAAAATCTAATGTGGACAGAAGAAGACAATAAACTAAAAGCTCAATTTGAGTTTTCTGATTTCATCGAAGCCTTTGCTTTCATGTCTAGCGTAGCCATCCTAGCTGAAAAAGACAACCATCATCCATTTTGGACCAATGTGTACAATAAAGTCAATATCGAATTGTGCACTCATGATGCAGGCAACATTGTAACAGATAAGGATAGAAAGCTGGCAAAGGCAATTGACAAAGTTTATCTGAGATATAAGAAGTAGAAGCATAATGGCATTTAAATCCAAATTACCTCATCAGGAGATCAGTATCTTTAGTGTAATGTCTAAGCTGGCGCAGGAAGAAAAGGCCATCAATTTATCCCAAGGTTTTCCAAATTTTAGTTGCGATCCAATCTTGATTGACTTGGTCCGAAAGTATATGGTAGAGGGCAAAAACCAATACGCCCCAATGCCCGGCTTAGCTGCTTTGCGCCAAATAATCGCTCATAAAATCAAATCGCTTTATCAAGTCGATATAGACTTTGAAAAAGAAATCACCATTACTGCTGGTGCCACTCAGGCGATATACAATAGCATTCAAACAGTAGTGCATACTGGAGATGAAGTCATCATTATTGAGCCCGCTTATGATTCATATAGTCCTGCTATAAAAATGTGTGGCGGCATACCTGTAGCTTACCAATTAAATGCACCAAACTTCAAAGTAGATTGGGATGAACTGGGTAAGTTGATTTCTGACAAGACCAAAATGCTGATCATAAACACCCCTCATAATCCAACTGCTACTAGGCTAGATGAGGATGATCTGCAAAAACTCAATGACCTATTGGCTGATAAGGATATATTCGTTTTGAGTGATGAGGTCTATGAGCATCTGGTTTACGATCAACAAAAACATGTCACCCTACTCTCTTATCCAGAACTATACAAACGAAGCTTTGTAAGCTATTCATTTGGGAAAACATTTCATGCTACTGGATGGAAAATGGGTTACCTAGTGGCGCCTCCTATACTAACAGCTGAATTTAGAAAGATTCATCAATTCACTGTATTCTCGGTCAATACCCCGATCCAGCATGCCTTAGCTGAATATATGCAAGAGCCCAATAACTATTTGGAATTAGGAGACTTTTATCAGAAAAAGCGAGATTTATTTTTAGAGGCTATGAATGGGTGCTCTCTCAAGCCCTTACCCTCTGCTGGCACCTACTATGCACTCTTTGATTATAGCGAGGTGAGCGATCAGAAAGAATTAGATTTTGCTAAAGAAGTGACTCGTAAGTTTAAGGTAGCTACTATTCCCGTATCTGCCTTTTATAGCCAGAAGATTGAAAACAGAGTGCTTCGCATTTGTTTTGCCAAAAAAGAGGAAACCTTAATAGAAGCGGCAAGCAGACTTTCTCGACTATAATCCAATTTATAGTTTCTTTTCTAAATCATAGATTCAGAATTATCTTAAATTTGTATCCTTACCATGTCTGAGGTGTTGAGGACTTTGTATAATGTTAGACTAGTTAATTCATGATCACATACGATAAATTTGTTTTAGATAATGGCTTGCGCGTCATTGTACATGAAGATCAATCTACCCCTTTGGTAGCGGTCAATATGCTGTATGATGTAGGCTCTAGAGACGAGTCGCCAGAGATGACGGGTTTTGCACACCTTTTCGAGCATCTTATGTTTTCAGGATCCGAGAATGTAAAAGACTTTGACGATATAGTGCAGAGAGCGGGAGGTGACTGCAATGCTTTTACTAATAATGATATCACAAATTTCTATACCATCCTGCCTGCTCAAAATATAGAAACCGCGCTCTATCTAGAATCAGATAGAATGAAGGCATTGCGGATAGATCAGCAAAATTTGGATGTTCAGAAAAAAGTGGTCGTCGAAGAATTTAAGGAAAATTGTATCAATACACCATATGGTGATGCATGGCATCTCATATCAGAACTAGCCTATAAGGAACACGCATACTCTTGGCCAACGATCGGTAAAAAATTGGAGCATATTGAATTTGCAAAACTTGAAAACGTTCAAGACTTTTTCAAAAAACATTACTCGCCAAGCAATGCTATCCTTGTTCTTTCTGGAAACATCTCAACTAGTAATGCTAAAGAACTCACCAATAAGTGGTTTGGCGATATTCCTGTGGGTTCTCTATATGACAGAAACCTAAAGCAAGAGCCGAGACAAGAAAAATTACAAAAACGAGTAGCCAAAGCTAAGGTTCCAATGGATGCGATCTACATGTGTTTTCATGTTGCAGAACGTAAACATGAAGATTACTATGCTACAGATCTATTGTCAGATGTGCTTTGCAATGGCAAATCATCCCGTCTGTATACCAGCTTACTTAAGGACAAGAAATTATTCAGTTTCATCGATTGCTACATTACAGGTAGCAGTGATCCAGGCTTGATGGTCATAGAAGGCAAACTATCTGAAGGAGTTGACTCTGAAAAAGCCATCCAAGAAGTATGGGCCGAAATAGAAAAACTAAAAACAGAAATCATTTCTGAACAGGAGCTACAGAAGTATAAAAACAAAATTGAGAGTACAATTCTTTTTTCTGAAAGCAGCATCATGAACAAAGCTTTCAATCTTGCTTATTTTGAATCTATAGACTCGCTAGACTTGATCAATAGCGAACT
>CALIEI010000193.1 GCA_938022165.1 uncultured Saprospiraceae bacterium
GTCAGATTGATTGTTATTTTTCCAATGATAATTTTTGATATCTGGAAGGCCAGATGTATGGTTGAGAAGATTTTTTATAGTAATCGCCTCTATTCTATTGTCACTATATTTTAAATCTGGTAAAATGTCTACCATCCTATCCTCAAGTGAAATCTTTTTTCCCGAGACTAAATCCATGATGGCGACAGCGGTGAATAATTTGCTTATTGATGCCGTATGAAATATGGTGTTTTCACTAACAGATCTATTGTCATTTACATCCATGACTCCATATCCATTGGTGTAATAAATATCGTCATCCTTAACAATGCCAATAGACAAACCAGGAATATTATAGCGATTCATGTTTTCAACTACTATTGAATCTATGGAAGTAATTATTAGATTGGCAGCATTCTCAAAATCAATAGCTTGCTTAAACCCCTTGGGTGTGCAGGAAATAAATAACGTTATAGCAAAAGCTATTTTTAGTAGGTGGGTCATTTAGTATTTTGGCATCTATTCGCTTTAAAATATATCTTCTCAAGATATTTGAATTTATTATCAATCTTGTAATCAGATGTATCCGAGTTTTCAAAGGTGTAAAATTCTTCTGTTTCAAACTCAGCGTATCCATAGATAATCGAATCAGTACTGTTTGGAACTTTATTGATTGTCAAATTATGTTCTGCAGTTGGTATTAACATTGCATTATATTTTTGACCAAACTTATTAAGCCCTAAGTTATTTATCGATATATGAGTTCTTACGAAAGCAAAAATTTCGCTTTTATTGTTTAACAGATTTGCCTTAAATCCTCGTACACCATCATGTATAACATTACTTCCAACTATAACTATAGTATCCTTATTCGTATACCATTTTGTCTCGTACCATTCTGCTTCATTAGATTCACTTTTTATATTTGATATTGTATCATTTATATAGAATACTGGTAACGACTTATTCGTGAATTCATAGACACATAATTTACTATTATCAAATGTATCTATAATACTTTGGTCAACTATTTTTGAAATGTTATCATTTACATTAATTGAATTCCAGCCAGTTTGTTTGCACGACTGTAATATTAAGATTGACAATATTATAAATGTGAACTGCTTCATTCCTTACCTTTATTGAACCAGCGGCATGCCTTGTCTACCAATAGGCAACTCTAGCATGCTATTTGAAATCAAGTTGTCTTTTTCAATTGAGCAATTTCATTTTCAATATTTATTCGAGCTTGCTGCTCATAGTTGCTCTTGAAGTACTTTGTAAAATAAAGAGTCTCTTTATTCAAGAACATTTCAAGAATTTCCTTTCTTTTCTTTTTGTATAGAAACCATGGAACCCATTTATACTCATGTCGAACATTTTTAGTGTAATCAATATAGGTCTCACTATTCGACCCTAAGATAGAAATATCAATATCCATCATATACGCTTCCTCTTCATTGCTTGGAATTTGATCATGAAGAGTTACCATTATTAATTTTTTGACTCTCTTTATTAAATCATCACCAGCTAATTGTTTTGTTAGAAATAATTCAGCTGCTTCTGCACTTTTTAATTCATTGTCTTTCTTGAGTGGCTTATAAATAACATCATGATACCAGATTGCCAATTGAAGTATATGGTTTTGTTTGGTTTCTTCATTTAGCTCGCATTTATCTAAACAATCATTTATGTGCACACTATTATGATATTTACGATGGCTTTCACTGTATAACTTTAGAATCATTTTATACTCCTGTTCGTTTTCTGAGAAACCGAATGTATTCATGAGCTTGATCCATTTATCTTTCTTCATTAGTTTAGCTTTGGTGAGTCATCTTTTCTTAATCCAAAGGCTTGCAATAGATTCTTAAATGTGAGCACTAGATATAGCCAAGACTTTTTCCATCTGTTTCCTAGAAGTACTATATGAATATGCCATCCTTTTTCTCTTCTTGAACTATACCCACTATATAGAATTGTAAACGCTTCTTCATCACCAAGCATTTCTTTTGCAATTTGTTTAGCCTTACTTATTCCTATTGTAATCATTTCTGTGATTTCAGTTGCCTGAGGTTGCCCATTAGAAATAGGAAAAGCAACGAGATAATAATTAGGGATCATGTCTCTTTGAATTTTGATCAATTCACAAGTTCTTCCTGAGCTTAGATTTATTCGTTCCTTAAATTTCATCTCTAATTTTTTAACTTAACAAGAAGTTAAGAAGAAGTAGACGCTTAGATAGTAAGTCTAGCCCAAATCACATGTAATGCTTAGCCTCCTCCTTTAGTTAATGTATACAATCCATTTTTCTGGACAAGGTCTATTATTGGCTTAATAAGACTCTTGTTCCTGAACCAGATAATATTTGTCCAATCCCACTCTTCACTATAAATAGCTTGATATTCAGGAATTATAATATCATAGCGTTGCCCACATTCCCCGTTTTGTTCTTCTATATTGCAATACTCAACAATTTCATCCACATTTTCAAAAGAGCTGAATTCTATTTTTTTACCATCAATTTTATTCACTTTAAATGTAGTTGCTAAATAGAAAAGCTCTTTTAAAAAGGTAATAAGTTTTGTTCTTCGCTCAGTTAAGATTAATGAATCCTCAGTATGTATATTAGATTCAAATTCATCCATCGTCAGCCAATGGTCAAAAATGCTTACAAATATCATTTCATAGTCGGTTTCGTCTTTTTCAACTAGTTCTTTGAGTGAAGGAAGAACTTCACATATTTGATTTGCTATGTTGTCGTCAACTATTACCACTTCTACTTAAAAATATTCTTGATTGATTGCCAAAGTGATTGCTTATTCGTTTTCTCCTTCACATTTACTTTATGCTTCGTTAGAGGCAGTTCGTTTTTCTCAATTTTCTCAATTTTCTCAATCGCTTCTATTCCGTGCACATATTTGTTAATCCAAATTCGAGCTTGTTCTTTAGTCACTTCTTCTATATTATCTAAATCAGCTCCTTCAAAATAGTAATTAACTCCTATTTCTTCTAATTCACTCCAACCAGAATATAGAAGATAAAATGGCATTAATCTATGGTCCATATCGGCATTCACACATATCCTATAAAGCCTTCTTAGGTTCAATCTGATTTTGTAATCAATCAATATTTGTTCGAGATGATAATGTGCATTTGCAATAAGTGCATAATCTCCATATTTCTCAATCAGATTTAACTCTTTTAAAGCACCTGTGATGTATGGCTTAATCTCTTCTCTATCGACCGGTTTTGAAAATGAAGCAACAATTAAAATATTTTCGGACTCTTTTCCACTTTTAATCAATTCGATTGCCCAATCAATTGCATTGTCATAATCGAAGTATTCAATTCCATTATGCCATTGAAGTAATTCAGTATATCTTTTCTGGTCTATCAATGGTTTTAATTTCAAGTAATCTAACGATGTTGTACTTTATTCACAGTTCACTTTTCACCATGGACAAGCACACCTTGCAACACTTAATTTTTACTTACCCTTAAATATTTTATTTCTTTTAAGATAATAACAGCACTAGAAATAATAACCACAAAAAAGACTAACGTGGGCAACCTATACCAATCTACACTCACTACTTCAATTAACTTATATAAAGCATGCAACATAATCATTAGCATAAATAACAAAAAGAGCACTATTTGCCACTTTGTAAATATTGGTAAAGATCTCTTTCCTGCTTTCTCTATTCTCAATTGTTGGAAATTATAATAAAGCACATACCCAAAGAGTGAGAACAATCCAAAGATATTGAGAATTCCAAAAATATCTAGCGTACTGTAATCTGCCGACACAAGCAACATGAATAAAAAGAACAAACTATAGAAAAAAATTATTAGTCTATTTTGAGCATGAATTTTCTCATTCATTACTCCAATTACATCCAGTGACTCATCTATTATTTGGTCTTTCATAAAATACTATTTTGGCTATTTCTCTTTTGATTTTAAGATTTCCTCACTATAAAATTACTTCAATTTGAATTTAATCGGAAGATTAAAATATGAACCAACTGCTTTACCATCTTTTCGGCCAGGTGTCCAAGTGGGCATTTTTTCAACTACTCTTAAAGCTTCTTCTCCGCAACCGGCTCCTATATCTCTGACTATCTCAGGGTTTTGAATTTCCCCTTCCTGATCTATTATCATTCTTATCACTACAGTACCTTCCACTTTTTTTGTTACTGCTTCAGAAGGATATCTTGTATTTAGGTAAATGAATTCGAGCATTTTCTTTGTCGAACAATCTTTTTCAGATTCATAATTGTCTTCGAAATTGTTACAATCACCAAATAAGGGAATATCGTCTGGAAATTTAAAAACAACATTTTTATCATCTAATTCAAAAGTTTCTAGATTCAAATTGTACCATTTATTATCCTTCTTAACTATGGCAAAGTCGGAGGTAGCACTATCTATATCTTGATATCCAAATGGCACAATGATTTCTGATTCTTCATTTAGTATTCCTGCCTTGCCGTTATCAAGAATAAAATAGTGATCGTCGCTTAATCTTCTAAGTTCTTCATATTGACATTCAAATATGGTCTGACCATTCACATCAATAAGGCCTTCCAGATCGTTTTTTATGACGATATATCCACCCTTATATAGTTTATCATAATCATCATATTGATAATCCACAATGAGTTCCTTTGCTTTTTTGAAACCTATTTTACCCTTCTTCTTTTTGGGTTCGATATCTTGTCCAAAGGAAAAGTGGGAAGCCAAAATAATTATTATTGTAGTTAGGAAGAATCTCATGGTATTCTGTTTTTATTGGATATCAATTCAGCCATGCATTTTAATCGCATTATCGAATCAGCGTAGACAGCTTAACATTTTGTTACTTATTTTTACTATTCAAAGACTCTTTTGAATATCTCAATATTTATCACCTCGACTTTTGGAAATTCAATTGATTTGAGAATATCGAAATGTTTATCCTGAGTAACAATATACTTAGCATTACTTACGATAGCACAGTCTACAAATTTATTATCATCAGGGTCATTTTCAATCAAATTCCACCGAAAGTATTTCGCTACAAATTCCACATTAACAGCGTTCTCTAGTATTTGCAAGACATAATTCGCAATTTCTTCACCCATATGGTTACCGATTATTTCTTCGTATTCTTGCAATATATCTGTAGTAACACAAAGTGTATATTCTTCGGTTAAGAATTTTTGAAAAACCCAGTGATAATTCGATTTAGGTGAGACTGAAACAAGAAATATGTTTGTGTCTAGAACTATTCTCAATCTATTTTTTGTCTTTATATGGAGTTCTCAAATGAGTGTTTAGCAACTTATCCATATCATCATTCGATAAACTCTTTTCTTCCCATTGCTTATCCGCCTTATCAAATAGGTTTTTTGAAAGGTATTTTACCATAAGTCTTTTCAGCTCTTTTAAATCTTCTTCTTCTATATCCCTTGAAAAGAGCTTCAACAACTCAATTTGCATGTTGGACAAAGGATAATTCAGTGATTTCATAATGCGATTGTTTCATAAATAATTGATAATCAATCAACTACTGAGCAAAATAAGTTAAGTAATAAATACTAATATACAAAGTTTCGAATTAAGAATCTATACTAAGGACCTAGAATAATTTTCAATTCAATCTGACAACAATTCTAATACATCTTTCCTCTATTTCTGCGTTTTAATTTGCGCATGCAAGTTGTTTTGTATCTAATACTAAATAAATACACCTATTGCGTTTATCTCCAGAATATAGTCCTGCAAAATTATCTTTCCAATTACCGGCTAGCACAGAAATAATTTGTTTTGTTGATTACTAAAGATATGAAAATTTCACAACATCCTATTTCACTAAGTACTACTCTAATTAAACTCCGCAAAATGCCAAAGAACACCCGCAGGGTCAATCACATGAAATACATTCCCCCAAGGTTCATTTTTGATTTTATTTACTTTGACGTTTTTATACTTTTTGGTTAGCTCTTTAGTGAGTATGAGTTCATAAGTTTCGGTTAGGTTTTGAACTTCCAAAAAGACCATTGAATTTTGGACCCAATCTTTCACATAATAATCTTGAAGGTAGAAGCCCATCGAATCATCTTCTTGCTCTACTCTGAAATAACTCATCTTAGGTTCTATGGTGATTTCGGTGAAGCCTAATTCATTGTAAAACTTTCGAGACTCGTCGAAGTTTTTGCTTCCGATAAATGTTCTGATTGAATTCGATTTTAAGCTCATACGTTTCAATTTACTCTACAAGATAAGTAAGACATTTGTTTTTGTGTATTTGCCAACTCGAAGTCTAGATATGATATTAAATGGCTTGATCTAAATAAAGAAAGGCTCACCAATAAATTGATGAGCCCCTATAATTTTAAGATTTAAATGAGATTATGCCATTTGCACATTAACTGCATTTAATCCTTTTTGTCCTTCTTCCACGTCGAAAGAAACTTTATCTCCTTCGTCTATTGAAATACCATTAAGTCCATTGATATGAACAAAAACATCTTTTCCACCGTCGTCTGGTGTGATGAAACCGAATCCTTTAGATCCGTTGAAAAATTTAACTGTACCGTGTGTCATTATAAATAATATAAAACTGTAAAATGGCGAGACACTAATCGTTAGAATCTCTACCGTAATATTCAACAGGGAAAACTTACTTATGGTTCCCTTTTTTAATATTTATCTGCAATAATAATTAAATTATTGATAATCAACACGATAAGTACATACCCTTCTGTTAAAATAGATGAATTTGAGCTCTTTTATGCTTTTTTCAAGAATAAAAGTATCGGCTCAAGCATTTTACATGCTTTTTATTTTTCGTGATTTTACGTGAAAGCTTTGTTTTTACAGCATTGAATCCTAAGTGTGATAAAAACTCAATTACCCCTCAACCTCCTCCTTTATTCGCGCAGGGCCAAAGGCCTGTAGCTCGACAAGCCGGAGGCGCGTAGGGGTGAGGGGGTGAAGTGGGGCTCGCCTTTTTGCGAGCAAGAACGGAACACCCGACGCCTGCCGATTTTTCATCGGCATGGCGGCACCTCCAAATAAACAACTTGGCCTACCATCCCTATCCTCCTTTTTTTACAAAAATTGAAAATGATTGAATTTGCCCAACTTGAAGTCTGGGCTTAAAAAAAATATTTGCAAAGCAAATAAAGAACACCCAAGCGCTGCATTTATAATTTATAATTCACCATTTATAATTCTCTTAAATTCGGTCCAACATCTCTATCACCTCCGCCTTCTTGCGAACAGACACCGGGACGATATCGCCATTGCGCATCTTGAGATAGCCGCCCTCCTTGCGGACGTACTCTTGAATGAAGTGAATGTTGATGAGATGGGATTGATGTACGCGCTTGAATCGATGCTCCGACAACATCACGTCGTATGACTTGAGTGTCTTGGTGACAAAAATCTTCTCGCCATCTTCGAGAACGAAAATGGTATTGTTGCCATCGGATTCGCAACGCACGATCTGATCGATCGCCACGACTGATATCTTATCTTGTGCGTGCAGGGAAATTCGGGAAGGCAGTTGACCAGGATTGTTGATAGTCTCTTTTAAGAGGGAAATACTTTCGGGAGAAGTGGTGATTTGTTCTTTTGCTTTTTGGACGGCTTCTTTTAGTTGTTGCGTATTGAGTGGTTTCAACAAATAATCGATGGCCGCAAATCGAAACGCCTTGATGGCAAACTCATCGGTAGCGGTGATGAAAATCAACTTGGCGTCCATGTTCGGAAATATATCCAGCAAGTCAAAACCGGTACCGTCACCCATCAGGATATCCAAAAATATCAAGTCCGGCTGCGTACTGCGCAGGAGTTTGGCGCCAGACACGACAGACTCTGCTTGACCAATAATCTCCACTTCCGGGCAATGCTTTGCCAAGTCAGCAGCGAGAACCTCGCGCGCATCTAGCATATCGTCTATAATAACTGCGGTGATTTTTTCCATGGACTAAAAAGTAAGTTTTAGTGGCATTTTTAATTTGACTACTGTTCCGTTGACAGCTCCCTGAGCATCGAGTACATCCGCTACAGAAAATGCAGTGTACTTTTGTTGCCCACGCAAACTCTCCAATCGCTTTCGCGTCACTTCTATAGCAACTGACTGATGACTGGAATTGTTCTTACGTAAGGTAGCTGCTTTTTCACGCCCTACCCCATTGTCAGATATGGTACAAGATAATAGATCATTCTCAATTGCAAAATTGACTGTAATTCTCCCCTGATGTTTGAGATGGGACACACCATGAATAACAGCGTTCTCGACGAAGGGCTGAATCATCATCGGCGGAATTTCTATTTCTTCTGGATCATACTCATTAGGCAAGGTGATCACAAAATCAAAATCAGTCGTTTGACAAAACTGTTCTAGTTTTAAATATTTATCTATCGTGTCGTGCTCCTCTTGAAGGGTAATGCTTTGCTTCTTTGAACTATTGAGTACACCACGCATCAGGCCCGCAAAATTTTGGATTTGATCCCTGGCGATGTCTGTTTTTTGGGTCACTACTACGGACTGAATACTGTTGAGCGCATTGAATATAAAATGCGGATTCATTTGTAGCTGTAATGCTTTTTGCTCTAATCCCAAAAGTTCATTTTCCAATTCTAGTTGTGCACGTCGTGCTGCTTCGCGCTTGCGCACTTTGTTGATGCGGTTGCGGAATATCAAATAGGCTAATAGTGCTACACCTAAAACTACCGCCAGTTGAAACCATAAGGACTGCCAAAGGGCGGGACTGATTTCGAAGGACGAACTTATAACATCACTCTCCAAACCTGCTGCGTTGATGGCTTTTGTCAAGAAGCGATATTTGCCGGGCGGAAGATTGGTAAAGTTAACCGTCTTGGCACTCGAAGCGGGCGACCATTGCTTATCAAATCCATCTAGCTTCCAAGTGTAGGAAATCTCTTTGGGGTAATCAATATTGATCCCTCGAAATCCAAAACCCAGATTGTTTTGGTTATGCTTGAACACCGATCTTCTGCCAAGTGAATCACCTTTGACTAGGTAGTGTGCATACTCCGTTTCTTGGAGCGGCCGGTACATCAAGCTAAGATCGGTGAAGTGAATTTTTGGCGGTGCTATTTTGAGTTGGGTATTGCCGGGTTTGTGTTTGGACAATCCATTGCGTGTGCCAAACCACAGATGTCCATTGAGATCTTGTGTGACGGCATTGCGAGAAGTTTCTACACCAAGAAATCCTTCGTTACGACCAAAGTGCTGAACGCCTTCCAGTTCACCTTGTTTAAAGATGATCTTATCTAATCCCAATTCTGAACCTACCCACAAATGACCTTCTTGATCAAAAATGAGTTGATTGATATTTCTACTGGTCAGACTTTGCGAGATGGTGACGCGCTTGAATTGCGCTTCCTTATTTGCAGACTGACTTAGGTATAAGCCATAGCCTACCACAGCCACCCAGACATGATCATTTTCATCAAAAGCAATGGCGCTAATTTCAGTTTTGGGGAAATTTTGATTAGACAAAGTGAAGATGGTGTCTTGTGCAATATACCCTAGTCCACCTTGCTTCGTGCCGAACCAAACTTTACCTCTTCGATCTTTGCGCATTACTGTAATAAATGGATCTGGCAATCCCGCAGCCACATCATAGGTCGTCACTCGAATTCCTACACTATCCGCAAAAGCGACCTTGCTCAAACCATTGGCATAGGTGCCCACCCAAATCGATCCAGCCGTATCTTGCACGGTAGCCGTGATCCAGTTGCTAGGCAATCCATCCAACTCATTGAACACCCAGTACTCTTCGCTATCCTTCATCACCAAACCACCACCAGCGGTGCTAAACCACATACGGCCATCCGCATCTTCCATGATGTGGTTGCACTTCGTATTGATATAGTCTCCATCGATATCCGTTCGTATCCCCATCGAATCTATGGTACTCACTCCCTTATCATCGACAGACAACCAAAGTGTACCCTTGCTATCTTCGGTCACAGCATAGATGCGATTTCCATTTAAACCCGTGTCACTATTGTAATGACTAAAGTATTGTCCCAAAAATTTATTGACGCCACCTCCGACGGTGCCAAACCAAATATTGCCCCAAGAATCTTCCAGTACGGACTGGACATTATTATTCGACAATCCTTCAGCAACAGAAATCCGTTTCCAGTTTGATTGATCTTGATCCAAGAATAATACGCCTTTATCTTTCGTGCCTACCCAAAGTCTACTTTCCGAGTCAATAAAAATTTCTTGGGCATTTTTAAATTCATTGTCCACATATCTAACCAATACACTTTTCGATATTGATGCGATATTGATCACACCTCTTCCCAGCACAGCTGCCCATACTCTATCCATCTTATCCACGGCCAAGCTTTTCACTTCTGTATCTTTCAATCCTGTATCCCCATCAAAGGTGATCGCCTTACCGCCTTTCAACACAAACAATCCTTTTGAGCTCGCTACCCACAGATCTTTTCCGACATGCAACAGCGCATTGATTTTTGCAATGTTTAGTCTAGGACTGATGCGCTGCTTCTCCGCTTTCTTAGTCTTGACATCAAAGCTGTACAATCCCTTATCGGTACCTACCCAAAGTGCGTTTTTGTTTTGCTGACTTATACTATGTATTTGCCGCTCTTCCATATACACACTTGCTGTACCTTTGTCATTTAATGCTACAAGTCCTTTAGGTGTTCCTAGCCACAATTGACTGCTTTGATCTTCAAATACATGATGTATGGTATTGGTCGGCAATCCTTCTTTCGTATTGTATATGTCGAAGTTAGCGCCATCGAATCGACAAAGCCCTCCTCCCTGCGTTGCTATCCATAGATAGGCTTTGCTGTCTTGATAGATCTGGCTCACTTGTGCATTGGGCAATCCTTCTTGTACATTGTACTTGATGAAGTTATACTGCTGCGCTTGTGTAAGGCCACAGTATAATAGTAGTATGACTATGATGGGTCTTATTCGCAAGTGGTTATTTTTGATTTGGTGTAAGATAAGGGTTTTACTTTCATTCTCTTCAACTCATTTATTTTTGTGGTTAGTATTTGCTATGCGAACTAGTTTCTTTCGGCAAAACACAAAGGGCACAAAGGAGACAAAGAACACATAGAAGGCATCATTAACCTTTACCCTTCCTTTGTCTCAAGGACACCATTCTCAAAAGTGCACAAGACACCTAAGAAAAAACTTAGATGCCTTGTACGAGCTTATGAATTCACGTTTTATAATTCCTTATTTTTAGAGACAGGTTTCTAGCTTGACTACCATTTTATCACCGTGCTGCTGCGCTGTCATTGATAGTGGCGTAGTACAATCTACTCTCACCAGTTTTCCATATAAGTTTTTGATCGGACGAAAGATGGCTTTGTCTTCAGACACATTAGATGCACAATATCTATTTTGACAGGCAACCAGATATTCCATGAAGTTGAGCACATCATTATAACTGAGCGAATTACTTTCAAAATAATAGCTATCCGTGCTTGGCCCCACCTTATTATAAAACACATCACCAGAAGTGTATGCTTTATAGGTTGTCGTTTCCACACCCTTTCCGGATCTACTTTTTTGTGCATTTAGGTTTTGATGACTCACTACTTGTGCTTCACCAATCACATCGCTCACCCAATCCAGATAGTACATATCTGTATTGCAATCGAAGGAGTAAGACTCCAAATACATAGGTTCTACTGAAGTCAAATATCCTCCAAACAGATAACCCGTATAGCCATCATACTCCACTTTCAACCAACTACTCTGGCGGTGATCTATCTCTAATAGCTCTGCTGTTACTTCTAGCACGGTCACCTCATCGGCGTGCGCTAGTTTCGTGATCACTTCTGAATGTGTGTTCGCAGACTGCCTCAGATTAAGGCCGTTGTACGCGCATACATACAGAGTATCATTTACATCAAATTGTATTTGCTGTGCTTGTGCATTTTGGATTGCTAATCCTACCACTATAAAAGTGATGACTGACATTACTACATTTTTCATAACGTTCAAATTTTAAAGATTTTGAAAATGTATTTTTATATTCATATTTTAAGTTTGCGATTTTATTCCTTCGGAGTGCCTTGCCACCACAAGACGCTCTTCAGGAATAGCAATCATTATTAATTACGCTTCGGCCAGCACACAAAGTACTGTTGACTTTCCTTTGATCTGCACTTGCGCCTTACCCGCTTTCTCAGTGAACTTCATTTGCCATCTAAATTTCTCTATGGGAATATCAAATTTTTCTAACGTTTCCATCAGGTCTTTTTGCGAACGGATGAATTCAATTTTATCAAATTCCGATTCTATTTCTATTTGTTCTGCTGGCACCTCCAATGGCACATTCCATACTATCGGCACATTGAATTTGGTGTGAAATGCATTGGTCGTTGCATTGGCTTGTTTTGTTTGCATAGCACTCAACCAATCGATAGGTACATTTGGATATCTATTTTGTAGCTGAGTTCGCAGATGCAAGTCCGCCGGCTTGTAAGCCGTTTTGTAAAAAGCAAAAAATGGTCTTAGATTTCTAGTAGTTACTTGTTGGCGCTCATTATAGCTGAAATAGACAAAGTCTTCGCTTGAATTTATATTTGGTTTTTGATCATCAAATCCACCAAATGCTAAGCGAAGTGCATAGAGAAGATCTTTGTTTTTACCCAAGCCACAGGATACAAAATTCATCGTGGTATTTTCATCCAACACTTCGTCAGAGGCTGCCGGAAAATCTTCGTTTTGGATGGCCGCAAACAGAGACTCTACATTTGTTCGCTCTCCACCGCTTTTGAGCGGCACCGACAATCCCGTCCACTGGTTGCTATGCAGCACAAGATTCACCTGACCCCATGCTTGCGCTCGCTCCTTTCCCAACTGCTCCAATACATCCCGCACCGCCAACAATGACGTACAGCTATCTACAAACACATCGGTTTGCGCTTCGCTATTATTGAGGTAGTACTCCTTCGCTAAGGAGAAAAAACTTTCTGACTGATCCTCTCCTATGATAAATGTGATGGAAGGTCTTTCTTCCGGATTACTCTCTTGCGAAAAAATAATTACACTGCTTATTACTATGACTACTATGGCTAAGATTAAATTTTTCATGATTCTCTTTTTTTTAATTTGGGCGTGCCTCGCCGCCGCTGAAAAAGCTATGGCGAGTCGCGTCATTCGGGACTCCGCTATCGCTTTGGTCTTACACTGCGTTTCAGACAGCTCGTTATCACTCGCTTCCCTACTACCGCTCACGCATTTAGTTTGATTATTGATTTTATATTTTTCCTCCGTCGAAAGAAAAAGTATTACAACACACCTCCCTAAAGAAGGAGGCGCATTGCATACCTAAGTACTATCCAACTGACAATACAAATCGAGTGTTTTCTCCTTTTCTGAATTTGAATGTCCATTGTTCGATATGATGAAGCAGTTCCTTTACCACCATTGGATCCATATCTGTATCTACCATTTCAAGCTTAGCAATCTTGCCTCTGATGTCGATCATCATTTCAAGTTGCAGACCCTTCACTTTATCAAGTCCAAAGCTGTTGATCATTTGATCGATCTTTTTACTGATCTCCATTTCTAGAAACTTCACTTCTACACTTTCTAAAGTAGGCGCCTCTACATCATAAGCCAAGTTCAATAGCGTTCCATCCAAAGGATTACTAATCATCAAGTCTGCGCCTACTCCACTAGAGGCAATGTATCCAGATTGCCCTATCGCACTATTTGGCACTCCCTGTGGTAGCGGCAATGGTTGATTTACTTTTTGTGGATCTCCATTACTTACAATTTCTTGATTGTCGACTGCAACAAATGAAGTGTAGTTGGTCATCAAACTATATTTCAATCCTAACTGTGTTACCGTTTCTATTCTAGCATCAGATCCATCCAGCTTGATATAATCATCCAGTAGGCGAATTTTATTTCTAGCCCAGAGATATTTTATACCTGCATTCGTGTCATCTGCATTTGCAAATCTTGTATCGTACTTAGCTGTGTAATTTCCTTTACCTGACATTCCAGTTAACTTGATTTCTCCTTTTGCTTTTCCTCGGTATTTACCCGTTACTACTACTGGCCTTTCTGCGAGCACATCATTTATATTTGATGGGTACACATCGTATACATCAAAACCACCCCAGTCAATATTGATATCTGTCAAAACAGGTGTACTAATAAACTGTCTAAATTTTTCAGCCTTTGGACCTGCTTCATCAGAATCCATTACAAAAAGTGGCTCCGTATTACCCACATGTGCTAATCCTTCTATCAAGTATCTATTTAAAGAATTACCAATCCCGAACGAATAAAAGTTGAATTCATCACTTCGCCTTTCGATAAGGTCAAACACATCCTTCTCTACACTGATATACCCATCTGTAATAATCACTACTGATCTTGACAGCCCCTCATCGCACTTTGGTATGTCCATTACTCTGTTTAGCGCGTTCATCAATCTGGTTCCACCGCTGCCATGAGTATTGCTAAGCATATTGATAGCGCCTTCTACTTCCGTTGGATTGGCGTATACTGATTCTTGAGCATACACATTCGCTGCACTGGCAAACAGGAGTAAATTGAACTTATCATCATGCCTTAGATTACTCATTAGATTACGCATCAACTTTTTAGTTACGTCTAATGGAAATCCATGCATCGAACCAGATACGTCTACTACGAATAAATATTCCCGCTGTGGAATTTCTTCCAACTCTACTTTCTTTGGAGGCTGCACGGTTAGCATAAAGTGATTCTCATCTTTACCTTCATGTAGCAGCAATCCAGTGTTGATTTTATCTCCTGAGAGAGAATATCTTACTACAAAGTCTCTGTCTCCACCAGTGATTTCACTAGGATGTAGTTGCACGTATCCGGTATTCATATCGCTATATGTAACTATCGTTCTATGTGTACTACAGTTCAGTTCTGCTATAGGTGATCCTGCATTGACTTGCATAGCGATATCAAAATCATAAGTAGGCAACACCTTTTTCTTAGTATAAGCCACTGATTGCGCTACTGCCTTTTTAGCATTTTGCTCGCCCGTATATCTTGGACCTACCACAGTTGGGTATACAAATTCATAGACGCCTTCTTCTGGAATAATATTCTCGGTGTACTTCAACACTACCTCTATCTGATCGCCTGGGATAATATTGGCCACAGACATGGTGAATACATTTGGACGATCTTGCTCCAAGAGAGAAGCGCGTTTACCATCTTGCTTAGCTGCAGTGTAAGTAGCTTTCGCTTCTCCTTTCCGCTTCATGACCGCCTCGATGACCCTGCCATCTAATCGCATCTCCATATCATATATGGCCGCTCTCGATGAAGTAGGGAAAACGTAAACCGCTTCGATCGGGAATGTTCCTGTGTTTTCATACACTTGCGCAATTTCTACATCGGCTACAGAACCTGAGATACTTACTTCCGCAGAAGTTGATTTAAGTGGTAAGGATTCTTCGCCTTCATAATCGCTAATAATTTTAAAATAAGGGGAAAGCGTTTTGTCTTCGGTTTGTGCAAAATTACTTTGCAATCCTACTACTGAACTAATCAACGCTACGACTAACAATCTGATAATACCTTTCATGATTAAATTTTTAATTGTTTTAAAATCAATTACAAATGCAATCTAAGGGCAAATCAAGGCCCTCTAGGTGGTACTATAGTAGGCGTAAAGGATGAATGAGAATTCGTTAAGGATGGGGTATTATTCGTTTTTCCAGCTCAAAAAGGTCTTGTATTTGTTAAATATGAATAGAAATTGTAGAGCATTATATTTGCTAGGCATAACAATTAATATATAGTTAACCTATTGTATATCATATATTTATAATCTTAAAAACACAGTAACAAATAACAATATCCCCATAAAAGGCAATTCTAGCATTGTTTAAAAGTTTCATCTTGCATTAGAATTAAGAGCGCAACTAGCTCATTTCTAAGTGGGGAGCAAAAAGAAGATGAAAGGAGAAGGAGAAAATGGAGAATTTTGGTTTTAGAATTTAGATTTCCATTCGCCCACTTAGCAATTTTGAATTTTGGTATTTATTATAAAGTAAGCATGTTGGCTCCTGAAAAAGGGGTCAACATGTTCTTATTTTGGACCCATCCCTAAATTCGGCAAGTCTTTTACATGGTGATACCTCAATGCCGCTTCAATACATT
>CALIEI010000194.1 GCA_938022165.1 uncultured Saprospiraceae bacterium
GACATCGCATTAACCAAAATGTTCTGTTGGTAACAATCGTCAAAATATACTTCTCCACCTACTGTTGGCACTCCGAAGCAATTCCCATAATGCCCAATACCATTTACAACTCCCTTCATAAGGTGTTGTGTTTTAGGGTCATCTATATTTCCAAATCGGAGCGAATTTAGTGCTGCGATAGGACGCGCCCCCATAGTAAATATATCTCTATGGATACCTCCTACTCCAGTAGCTGCCCCTTGAAATGGCTCTATAGCTGATGGATGATTATGAGATTCGATCTTGAAAGCACAAGCCAATCCATCTCCAATATCTATCAAACCGGCATTTTCTTCACCCGCTTCTACTAACAAATGCTCTCCTTTGCGAGGCAACTTTTTTAGATAAGTAATTGAATTTTTGTAGCTGCAATGCTCACTCCACATCACTGAAAATATGCTCAGCTCAGTAAAATTGGGTGTCCTTCCCATGATCTCCACGATCTTATCAAATTCTTCAGGTGTAAGCCCCAGTTTTTGAGCTACTTCGACCGTTGGCAACGCCTCAGCTGTCTGCATATGTTAATTTTTAGAAGTCGTATTAAACAAAGCGCAAATATACTAAATGAGCAAGAGTTTATCGTCTAGTGTTGTGCTAATTGTGGAGTATATGAGTAGATTCTGGGGTTTTTTATATTTATTTTTTGGGCATGCCCTTTCAGGTCAGGCTGTCCAGTACTCCATGTTCATTCCGGTCCCTCGGCTGCACTATCGTTTGCCGGCGACTCCCACGCGATGCGTGGTCTACTTCCCATCCTTCATGCAGATTTATTGGCCATTAAGGATCCATCCTAAATGGCAAAGAGTTTACCTTATCACTGAATAAAATAGGATATCCCAAAGAAGATTACCAGATAAATCCAGAGCGCATCTAGAAAATGCCAATATACTGTCAGCAATCGCAGATTGAGCTGCTTTGCTGGATCGGAGAAATAGACCAAAACACTGACCGGTTCTATCATACGCTTACGAGCGGTATAATAAAAAACAGCTAAAAATGGAATACCCGCTATAACGTGCAGCAAATGCACTATCGAAATGATGATAAGATATGAGGCCGTATTGCTATGCTGAAAATTTATATCATTGGCAAAAAGAATTTTCCACGCTATACATTGTGCAATAAAGAAAACCCCACTCAAAATTAAAGTGTACATAAGATTCTTTTTGTACCCTTCAGTATCATCAGCCCTGTAAGCTTTCTTTGCTTGAATCAAGGTATAACTACTTCCCAGCAGAATAAGTGTATTCAATAAAAAAAGTGGTGGTAGCTTGACAGGCGGTATTTCCGGATGTTGAACTCGATTGTAAACATATGCTGCTGACAAAGCCACAAATAAAGCACCGACACCCATGAGCATCAAAGTCAGTATGATACTTCTCGGATGAAAAGCAGCTGGCTGGTAGTCGTCATTCAAATTTTCTATCTCAGACATTATCTTACTTTAAGGCTAAAAAATAGCTAACAAGATATATAATTACTTGTTTAACATAGTCGCGTTTAAAAATAAGATACCCTGAAAAAAGAATGGCCAAAAGTATTACATTCAACATGTATTCCTTTTGACCATATAGTTATTTAGAAACTACTAAGTTCGTTTGATAGCTTTATTTTTTCAGCTGAGCCAAAATCGCTTTATTCGTCTTAATGAGTTCATCTATTTGAGCTTGTTGCTTTTCAATAATCTCTTGCTGCTCTTGAATCGCTTTGATGGCTAGTACACCAGTTGCTGAATAATTTATGGAATATTGATCAGACTCTTTATCATATAAAACGATTTCTGGGACTACCTCATTTACTTCTTGTGCTATAAAGCCAATACTTTTTTTGTTGGAATTGCTTCTTGTATTGTATTTGTAAGATCTGGTATTGAGCTTCATAACATCCTTGATCCCGTAACTTAATTCTTGGACATTATTTTTTAGCTTGCGATCGCTACCAGTATACACACCGTCTATTGCAAAAGTACCTACATTAGAGCCGGGGCTATCATCATTTCTAAATGAGAGCGTACCGTTTCCATCCGATACATACATCTTCCACCAGTGATTATTGGCTCCTTCATGCTCTATCTTAAACCCATGACCACTTACACCATTTTTATGCACCAAATGAAGGTCTGCGTTTGGCGTTTCAGTTCTAACACCTATTCTCTCATCCTTTGCATCTACTGCCGCGCCTGTCTCATTATCGTAGGCATACATTGCAGTTAAGATCGTATTGTAGTTTGTTCCATCCTCAGTAAACCTTATTCTATAGTCAGCATCTCCACCTATAGCATTCGTGTAAAATCCATTTGCGTCATTTGTAAAATGGCTAACCGCATTTAAATTTGAAAATTTTAGTACTGGATATCCTGAATTATTATTCTCATTGAGTTCCAATGTAGCGGGTGTAACTGTATTCCCAGCATTAGCCCTTATTGTCATTTGGGAGCTTAAACCACTTGATATGTTGACTCCCATTTTGCCAGTCCCTGATATATGCAAATCTCCATTGAGGGTATTTGTTCCTATATTTAATCCATCTTCACTAGAGTCATACCAAATACTGGCATCACCTGCACCAGCACCATTATTCCCAAAACCAATCCTTGTATCTTCATCTCCATCATTTACTAAAAATAATCTTGGAAGAGAACCAGTATAGAGCACATCTCCTCCATTTATATGTAAATGCTCCTCGGGCACTGTTGTACCTATCCCTACATTACCAGTATTATCTATTGTCATTCTAGGTAACAAAGTTGTCTCTAGCTGTAAAGAACCAGGCCCATTTAGTCCTAATTGAAGATTATTGTTTGACCAAAATCCATAGCCATAATTAGAGGCTGAAGCCGAACTTCTTAAACTCCACCATGGAGTATTACCTGATATTCTTAACCTTTCTCCTGCTCCATCAATATGTAAAGCTGTACTTGGATTTGCAATTCCAATTCCGACATTTCCAATATAGTTAATTTCAGTACCTACTACATTCCAAACCGAAGATCCTCCACCAGCGCCTGTCAGAGATGTCCAGATTCCAGTTTTCAAGCCTTCAAAGTCAGTACCCGTATACCTAATGGTTCCATCTACATTGGCTGTATTATTTCCAAGAATTACTCCCTCTTCTGCTTCAAGAGTTCCGTTTTGAGCATAAGTTTTAGGAAAAATACATATCCCTAAAAACAAAATCATGCTAATTTTCAAAGTTTTAATTATTTTCATTTTATTGGTTTTTTATATAAAATTATTTGTTACTAGTTAAACTTAAATTCTTTGGTTTGTAATAGAAAGCAAACCAAGTTCAAAGCCTCGTCTTACAATTCCAGGCGAATTCTTTGCGTTTAATTTGGTCAGCAAACTTTTGCGATGTGTTTTTACGGTCTCTATACTGATGTATAGTTCTAAGGCAATCTCAGAAGTAGAAAAAGCTCTACTTATTAAATCCAAGACCTCCGTTTCTCTTTTAGAAATCTTCATTATTTGGTTTTTTAGCTAGTACAAAGATGACTAGTCAACACAAATAATTTACTGTACTAAAGTACAGTTCTTCACTTTGACAGAATTTTGAAAAAATTGAGATTTGAAAAGTGTTGCCCTCGTTTAAATTTAGAGGTCAAATAGAATATAATTTCAGATTTCTCTTTTACTATTTAAGCAGCTTTAAATTTATTGATATGAAGCATTATTGAAAGTCCATTTTCGACTTTCAAATCTATTTTAGCATGTAATTTATTTGCAAATGCCTTTATAAGTTCATATCCGAATGAAGTATTATAAATGGATTCTGTATCCGTTATACTTTCTCCATTGTCCCTTACTTCAAGGATGAGGTTTTCATTCTTTCTATTCAGATTGATATTGATTTCTGGCTTACTAGTATTTGATTTAAATGCATGCTTAAAAGCATTACTTACTAGTTCATTCACAATCAAACCAAGAGGTATCATTGTGTCCACATCTAATTTCATTTCCTCTACAGATAGGTTAATAATCACATCTTCATCTATATTATAAGAATAGGATAAGTTATCAGCCAATTGTTCAAAATAATCAATTGTATTTACTCCGATTAGATTTTCACCTTCATACAAAAACTGATGTATTAAGGCCATAGAAAACACCCTATCTTGGCCTTGCTGAAGTGCGTTTAAAGCACCTTCATCCTCAATGTATTTTGCTTGGAGAGACAGTAGCGAAGAGATGACCTGAAGATTATTTTTGACACGGTGATGTATCTCTTTAAGCAATACTTCTTTTTCCTCCAATGACTTTTCTACTATCAGCTTTTGACTTCTTACTTTCCTTAGTAAAGAAACAATAAAACTTAACAAACCTCCAAAGAGAATCAAGCCTGCAATAGTACCAATGATAACTACCTTCTGCTGTCTTAATTTTGACGATTGAAGTTCATTTTGTGTAGAGAGCAATTTGATTGCGGAAGCTTGTTCTTTTTTCTGATAAAGAGCTTCCAAATTATGCACAATATATGTTTGTTCATTTCTATAAATAGAATCCTTCAATTGATTAGCCTTAGAAATATAAATTTGAGATTTTTCAAAATCAGCTATATGACCGTAATATTGTGCGTAAAAATTATAAATCTGCGCTTCAGAACCTTGTAGCTCAAATTCTTTACACAGCTTTTCTGCCTTTCTAATTTGCTTTAAGACATTCAAAGGATTGGTTTTCAATAAATATTCAGCCTCTAAAATAGCTAGGTTCAAACTTTCTTTGCTCTCACCGACAATATCTAATATAGGTTTAACTTCTTCAATAACTTTCTTGACTTCGGTATCTTTATTAAGAGCTAGCAAGCATTCCCCTATATTTATTTTGACTTGAGATTTAAAAGACTCCCTTCCTCCAATCATAGAAAAAATACTGTCAGACTTTTCAAAATAGCTTAATGCTTCTTTAAACTTACTCTGCCGTTTAGCATTTATTCCAAGTATTAAATAGGATCTTGTTTTTGTGAATGTTAGATCTAGTTCTTCACATACTTCCAAAGCTTTTAATCCATATTCCTCTGCTTTTTCAAAATTTTTTAAAGTGATAAATAAGCTACCAATGTGGCAATATATTGTAGCCTTTTTGAACTTATTTTTCTTATTCACATACTCCAATGCTTCATAAAATAGCTCTAAGGCCTCATAATGCAAATTATTCCTTGTCTTTATGGTACCCATATCTATCAAATTAAAAGGCAAGCTTGAAGAGTCCAAATTTATTTTATCTAACTCTATTGCTTTGCTTAAGTATTTTACTTGTAGGTCATTCTGTCCATAATTTCCATATGATTGCGCCAATGAGGTATATGCATTTGAATAATAATTAGATGGAAGACCATCTGTATCAAGAATCTTTTGCGATAAGAATAAAACACTATCTGAGTTATTTTGAAACTCAAATATAAACTTCAAAGCATCCAAGGCTACAGCATATTCGGTCGGCAAATTATTTGATTTAGCCCTATTAATCGCTAGTCTAGCATAGTGCTCTGTAGAATCATAATTTGAATTATGCATACCACTTTTTACTACATTAATTAAAGCACTAACCTCTTCCTTTACTTTATTTTCTTGAGCTTTTTGAAAGGCAACCTTTTTCCATAAATCTTCTGCTTCTTTAAACTTTCCATTAAAAACAGCCTGCTCTGCCTTACTTTGTAAAGTAGAATCTTGTGAAAATAATTGAGCAAATATGTTTCCGTATAAAAAACAGAATACTACAATTAATACAACTTCTCTAAGAAGAGAATTTCTTTGGGTTACCTTTGGCAGGGTCAAGATTTAATTTTGGTTTTTTAGAATAAATAAATAGGAGTAAAAGAAGTCGAAAAACTGATTTTTATTACTAGAATCCCAGTACTTTTTTGATAGCAGAGGTTCTATTCTGTACATCTAATTTTGAATATATATTTTTTGAATGAAACTTAACGGTACTTAGAGATACAAACTGTTTCTTAGCAATCTGTGCGTTCGTAAAACCATCTGCAATATCTAACAAGACTTCAAATTCCTTTTGACTTAACTTTTTAAGTGCTTTACTATTAACATCCTTCAAGGTCAGTTTAGAAGTTGACTTCTTATATTCATAATTGTACAACCCAATAGTAATACTACTGATCAAATCTCTTGGTTTAAACGGCTTTACAATATAGCCGCAAGGGTTCACTTTTTTAGCTCTATCCAATGTCAGAGAGTCTGACAATGCTGTTAAAAAGAAAAATGGAATATCATATTTCACTTTAACAATTTCTGCGATCCCTATCCCATCTTTATCGCTTCCTAGATTGACATCAAGTATTAACAAATCAGGATTTCGATTATTGATAATATCCAATGCAGAGGAACTATCATGAGCAACACCAATTACCTTAAAACCCTCGTTAATAAGAGTATCTTCTATGTGCTTCGCTATTAATACTTCGTCTTCGACAATTATAACCGATTTAGATAGTCTCATGGCATTTAATTAATGTACAATAGATAACACTCTCAAAATGGTGAAATCTTAAGTTAAATAATTGTTTTTGCGAATATTGAATTGCGAAATTGGATAATTTCGCTTTGGATCTAAGAAATTAGATTTGATTACTTAAAAACAAAGTTAAGGATAATCTATATTTTAAGCCTAATCAAGCTATAAAATATCTATTTTATTTCAGGGCCTAGGATTTACAAAATGGAATCCCGTTTATTTCTTCTGCATTTTTCACTGCAATAGACTACACTATCCCAATTCTTTGCCCATTTTTTGCGCCATGTGAAAGGTCTGTTGCATACGGGGCAAACCTTAGAATTAAGATAAGATTTATTTTGTTTAGCCATTACAAGATGGTAAACAGAATATAGCATTCCTTGTTCACGGAGCATTCAACTACCTAGCTACAATCCTTCATCAAGAATATCTGTGACACCTTGCTCTGTGTCCGATGACTGCTTCCAATACATCATTGGAATCAAAAGTGCGGAAATAATTATCAAAAAAAGATTTCTTCCAACAAAAATCCCTGCTTGTCTGATTATCCTAAATGGATCTCTAAAATAAAATCCAAAATCATAAATTTCAATTATCAAGACACATAACGCTATCGCTAAGATGGTATATAATACGCCAAGCAATACACCTATTATGTAAGAATAGTGCTTTCGATTAGATACAGGTTTTAAAAAACCGTTGATGGTAAACATCATTCCTCCAGGAATTATGACTATTTTAATTGGAAAGAAAGGAAAATGATACTTGATGGCCAAAATATAAAAAACGGCCATAAGCACTCCTCCTATAAGACTCGTCTTGAGTACTGCACTCATAATATCATATTGGGATTGTGGTTAAAATAATTGATTTTATGAATCATCATTTCTGCCATAAGTTTAGCCCGACGGATCATTTCATTTGCCTTTTCACCTCTGTATAATGAGAAAACCGTTTTCTCCCATATTCCTAACCATGTTTCAAAGTGGCTTGGCTCAAGATTCGTCATTTTGTGCAAATCGATATGTTTTGACACCACCGATCCTCTATAAACACTTTTACCTAATAAGATACTCTCCCAAAAATCGCAAATGGTAGGGATATGCTTTTCAAGATTTAGTTTTGCTACATCAGTGAATATGTAACCAATCTTCTCATTCGTCATAGCTACTGAGTAAAATGTGTCTACAACTTTTACAATATCTTCTCTATCCCGTAAATCTCTCATATCTAAAAACAAAATAAGGATTTCTTATAAACTTAAGGCGCATAAAAAAAGCCCATCATGAAATCATGATGGGCCAAACTAAATTTTTATATCAAAGAAGCTTATACAACCTTAACGTTTACTGCGTTAAGACCTTTTTTGCCTTCTGTCAATTCAAATTCAACTTCGTTTCCTTCACGAATGTCGTCAATAAGACCTGAAACGTGTACGAAGTATTCTGTGTTAGATCCTTCTTCAACGATAAATCCAAATCCTTTTGATTCATTGAAGAATTTTACTGTACCCTTACTCATTACTAAAAATTAAAATAATTAAAAAAAACGCAAGTTATGTCAATAATCAATGGAATGAAACTAATTAACCTTTTTATTGACAATTAAATCATAAAAAAGATACCTATGACGGTAAAACAATACAAAAACACATATATTTTACTAAAATTTAATAAAAGTGCTTTTACTATTTCAATAATTGAGTCCACTCCGGAAAGTAGCGGATTGCAAAAAATGGGCTATTTTGGATGAGATTTTTTATTCTCGAAATTCAGTGATGCCTGAGCATCAGTGGATTGAGAAAATGAAAAATATCGCCAAAAGAGCCATTTTGTGCTTTCGTGACTTTTCGGAGTGGACTCATAATTCGATGCTATATATTCTCAATCAAAGCGAATTATTACCTTTAGATGGTTAGTATACAAAGCGATAATATGTACTTATTAGGTATAGATCTCGGCAGTTCTTCAGTAAAGGTAGCAATGGTAAATGCAGCTACCCAAGAATGTGTTGTAGTAACGCAACAGCCCAAAACTGAAATGAAGATCGATGTTCCTCAAGAAGGTTGGGCGGAGCAAAATCCTGAAGATTGGTGGTCTAATTTCAAAATGGCCCTGAAGGCTCTCTTAATCGAATCGAAAGTAAAACCAGATCAGATAATAGGCATTGGTATCTCTTACCAAATGCATGGATTAGTCATAGTGGATGAAGATCAAAAAGTACTGAGGCCTTCCATTATATGGTGTGATAGTAGAGCTTCAGAAATTGGTGAAAAAGCATTTGAGCAAATCGGTAGCACAAAATGCTTAACGCATTATCTAAATTCACCCGGAAACTTTACAGCTTCAAAGCTAAAATGGGTAAAAGAAAATGAACCTTCAACCTATAAGCTGATAAGCAAAATGATGTTGCCAGGTGACTATCTTGCCATGAAAATGAGTGGTCAAATTCAGACTACCATTTCAGGCTTGTCAGAAGGTATCCTTTGGGATTTTAAACAAGGAAATTTAGCATTAGAATTACTTGAAGAGTATGACATTTCTGAAAAACTTATCCCAGACATAGTACCTACTTTCAGTAAGCAAGCTGTTTTATCAAAAGAGGCCGCAGATGAATTAGGCTTAAAGGAAGGTACTCCCATCGGTTACCGTGCTGGGGATCAACCCAACAATGCCTTCTCACTTGGCATCATTCATCCCAATGAGGTCGCTGCTACTGGCGGCACATCAGGGGTTGTATATGGTATAGTTGATCAAGCTAAAAATGATAAAAAATCTCGTGTCAACGGTTTTGCTCATGTGAATCACACAAATGAGCATCCAAGAATTGGAACCTTACTTTGTATTAATGGAGCAGGTAGTCTATACGCTTGGATAAAGAAGCATTTTGCAAATGTTGATTCAAGTTATAAAGACATGGAAATAGAAGCCTCAAAAATACCTATTGGTTCAGAGGGGCTTTGTATCCTTCCTTTTGGCAATGGTAGTGAGCGAATGCTAGAAAATCATTACAAAGGAGCACAAGTAAATAATTTACAATTTTCAGTGCACAGTCAGGCCCATTTTTTTAGAGCAGCTTTAGAAGGAATCGCTTTTTCATTTGTATATGGATTAGAGCTATTAAAAAATATGGGTATCGATCCTATTACAATTCGAGTTGGGAATGATAATCTATTTCAATCGGACATTTTTTCAAATACCTTAGCCACCTTGAGTGGAGTAGAAATAGCCATGATAGAAACCACTGGAGCAATAGGTGCTGCAAAAGCAGCTGGCTTTGGTATTGGTATTTACACTAGCATAGAAGAGGCTGTAGGTAAACAAGATATCATTAAAAAGTATAGCCCTACAGATCAAAAAGTGCAGTATGAAACCGCCTATCAAAATTGGAGACAATTATTAGAAAAGCAATATAAAATATAAGAATTAATGAGTGTTTATTTCAAAAATATCAAAAAAATAAAATACGAAGGGCCAAAATCTAAAAACCCTCTGGCATTTAAATACTATGATCCTAATAAAAAAGTAATGGGCAAAAAAATGGCTCGACACTTTAAATTTGCAGTAGCCTACTGGCATAGCTTCTGCAATACGGGAGGTGATCCATTTGGAGCGGGAACCAAATATTTTCCTTGGGATAAGTCAACCGAACCAATGGAAAGAGCGATGCACAAAATGGATGCAGCTTTTGAGTTTATGTCAAAATTAGGTATCGAATATTTTTGTTTTCATGATTATGATTTGGTGGATGAAGGCGACTCTTTATCCTCTTCAAGAAAAAGACTTGACACGATAAGTGATTACGCCTTGAAAAAAATGAAGGCTCATAAGATCAAGGTCTTATGGGGTACAGCTAATCTATTTTCACATCCTAGATATATGAATGGGGCTGCTACCAATCCAGATTTTAGAGTTGTTGCTCATGCAGGCGCGCAGGTAAAAAATGCACTTGACACCACTATCAAATTGAAAGGTGAAAATTATGTATTCTGGGGTGGTAGAGAAGGCTATATGAGTCTTTTGAATACTAACATGAAAAAGGAGCAAGAGCATCTAGCCAGATTTTTAAGTATGGCGCGAGACTATGCGCGCGCGAATGGTTTCAAAGGAACATTCTTTATTGAGCCTAAGCCAATGGAACCTTCAAAGCATCAATATGATTTTGACTCAGCTACCGTTTTAGGCTTTCTTCGACAATACGATTTAATGGACGATTTCAAGATCAATGTTGAGGTTAATCATGCTACACTAGCCGCACATACTTTTGAACATGAGCTGCAAGTTGCCGCAGATGCTGGAGCGCTTGGCTCTATGGATGCAAATCGTGGAGATTATCAAAATGGATGGGATACAGATCAATTCCCAATGGACCTCTTCGAACTAACCCAAGCTATGTTAGTGTTACTTCAATCTAAGGGTCTACAAGGTGGGGGAATTAATTTTGATGCTAAGACAAGAAGGAACTCTACAGACCTTGAGGATTTGTTTATCGCACATATTGGTGGAATGGATGCATTTGCGAGAGCACTATTAGCCGCTGAAGCCATCTTGAAGGAATCAGATTATAAAAAGATCCGAAAGAATCGATATGCTTCGTTTGACAAAGGAAATGGCAAAAAGTTTGAGCAAGGAAAATTAAGTTTGAATCAACTCAGCAAGATTGCGCACAATCAAGGAGAGATTCCACAAGTAAGCGGAAAGCAAGAATTGCTAGAGTGTATAGTAAATAATTATTTATAAGTTGTTAAGTATGTTGATCTAAAACTAATTCATCAGCCAAGCATAGGCATTTAAAGAAGTTGCTATTATCATCCATATGGCATAGGGCGCTAACAATAGTGTCTTAGATTTCATAATCGTTTTGTATCTCGCAATGAAAGTAAAAACTAAGATGGTGAGGGCAGTGATTACTATAAGGGCAATTCCCGTCTGATGCATATGGAAAAAAACTGGGTTCCAGATAACATTAAGAATTAGGGAGCTCGCAAAGAGGTAATAGAAAGAAGTTTTACTCTTTAGACTATCCCACAAAATGGCAAGATAGATACTAAAACATATCATAATAGTAGTCCAAGCTGCGCCAAAAACCCAACCCGGCGGTGTCCAAGGAGCTTTATTCATATTTTGATACCATTCAGAAATAACTCCGTCTCCTGTAAAATAAGCACCAATAGCTAGCCCTCCGAAGTTAATGATAGCGAATATGATCAGTCTTACTAGCATATATTTTTCTTTTATGGCTAAAGTATAATAATAAAATGACTAGACGAGAAAATTCTATCCCTTATGGATATCATCTAGATTAATGAAAAGATAAATTGTACTTTTGTTTTCACTAAAAATCAACATTGTGCGGGATTTTGCATCACTTGGAATACATAAGTCATTTATCACTGGACTAAGTGAGCTAGGTATCATAGAACCTACAGAGATTCAAGCACAAGTGATACCCATACTACTAAAGGAAAATACGGACTTGGTTGGTCAAGCACAAACAGGTACAGGAAAGACCGCTGCATATGGTTTACCTCTATTGGCTAAGGTAGATCCAGCCATCAATCTACCTCAAGGTCTAATCCTCTGTCCTACTCGTGAGTTATCAAAACAAGTAGCAAAACAGTTGTTTAAATTCACAAAATACACAGAAAAGATCTTCGCTGAAGCTGTATTTGGAGGTGAAAAAATCGAAAAGCAAATCATTGCTCTTAGAAGACCTACTCATATAGTAGTAGCCACTCCTGGGAGACTGATTGATTTAGTAAGAAGAAAAGCAGTCGATATTCGTCAAGTACATACAGTTGTCATGGATGAAGCCGATGAGATGCTAAGTTTAGGTTTTAAGAAAGAGTTAGATGAAATTTTGACTTTGCTGGCTTCAGTGAAAAATAAATGGTTGTTTTCAGCCACCCTACCACAAGGAATCAAACAAATCATTAATACGCATATCCGAGATGGATCTTACCGAATTCAAATAAGTGGAAAAAACGTTGTCAATAAGAATATAAAGCATCAGTTCATTTATTGTGAGAAAACAGACAAGCATTTGGTCCTTTTTCAGTTATTGAAAAACCAAAAAGAAAATCGAGGGATTATATTTTGCAAAACAAAGAATGCCACTAAAACATTAGTGAAGCAACTCATCGCAAAAAATTTTTCGGCGGACGCGATTCATGGCGACTTGCTGCAAAAAGAAAGAAACAAGGCTATGCGTGCATTTAAAAATGAAAAGGTGCAATTTCTAGTAGCCACTGATCTTGCTGCTAGAGGTATAGATGTACAGGATTTAGCATTTGTATATCACTTTCAATTACCGGATCAGGTAGATTACTATACGCATCGAAGTGGTCGTACTGCGCGCGCAGGTAAAGAGGGTATTTCTTTATGCTTGATCACCAAAAAAGAAAGAAATGACCTTAAGAAGATAGAGAATGAATTGAATATTGAGTTCAAACAAAAGTGGTAGAAGTAAAGCTAGTTCCTAAGAATTTAGAATTTGAATTCAACATAGAACATTCAATGATCTGAAATCTAAAAAGGTCTTTATTGATTGCATCAATAAAGACCTTTTTATTAAAATATAACTTTTTGTAAGTTCTATCTATTTAATTTATTAATCTTCTTTGTGATAAACTTATCTCCTGCTGTTATTTTGATTAAATACATACCATCAACTAAGTTTGTCATGTCTTGCTGTAGTTGAGTTTGCCCAGATTGTTGACCATGATTTTTTATAGAAACCATCTGCCCTAGTGCATTAAAAACGCTAACATTAATATCACTTGTAATATCTAAATCCATAATAATATTAGCCGTTTCAGAAACTGGGTTCGGAAAAACCTCAGCTAATCTTGCATCAAATATTTCTCTTGTTGAAACATTTTCATACAACCCGTTTGCAGCTGCGTCAAAAATGTTAGCGCTTGTTGCATTAACAATTTCGCCTTCGCCGTTAATCAACACTCCTATGATATTGATGTTATCCATATCAACTTCACTTGGTATTTCAACAGCGTCAAATACCCAACCATCATTCGTTCCCACTGTATAAACTTCTGCGTTTAACGCTTCGTTATTACCATCAAAGCCACCAATGAGTTCTCTACCTACGCTATTAAAAACGTTGAAGGAAGCAGGCACTACTTCAGGAAGTAGTTCATAGCCTCCAATTGGCCCTAAAGCACCCCCGCTATATTCATTCATCTGAAAAAACTGATCTGCATCAGTTCCAGTAACTCCATCTTCAGTGATAATAATACCTACAGTATAGCTATCCTCCACATCTTCTAAAAAATCAACACGAATAGAAGTCGTAAGCTCCGTGTCCGATACAAAGGCACCTACAGAAATGGCAGCTTGAGGTGCTTGACTCATCCTTGTCATGACAAGCTCAGATAGTTCATCAAACTCCGTAAAACTAACTCTATCTAGACCGATACCTGGGAATGGAATTTCATTTGATGTAAACAAAGATGCTACTGCCAGATCATAATCTATATCCACCATAGGATCATTGGTATGAACTGCTACGGGTACGAAATTATCTGGAAATCGCTTAGCCATTTCCTCCATAAACACGATACCCGCTGGACAGGAAGGACAATTTGTACTAGTTGACATTTCAAATAATACAGCTTTATTTGGATTCATACTTTCAATTGCATTTAACTGAAAAGTAGATATGTTATCTGCTATGTTTGCATCAGAAGCAGATTCTCCATTTACATTTTGAATTAACAAGGTGTATGTTTTATCCCCTTCAGCCATCACTGGATCCAACTGATACTTATATATACCTCCTAATGGTATCTCTACATTTGTAAAAGATTGAACCCATGAAGCCGCACCATCATTAATAAGTATATCAAAACTGGTAATCGTATCAGATCCATTATTGATCATAAAACCTTCAGGAATATAATCAATGCCCGCTTGCACTTCTCCCAAGATGGAAGATGTACCCGCGCTTATCGCAAAATCTCTGACTGGAATAGCTTCCATTTCACTGGCTATAGTAATCTCATCAATAGCCCAGCCAAAATTCCAACCAGTACCATCATCGTAGGTAAATCTTAAAGTGATAATCTCTCCAGCATATGCAGAGATATCCGTTTCATATGATCCAAATGTTTCCGTCTCTCCGCCTGCTACTTCTGGAAGAGGCTCAAAGTTCACTCCATCAACACTAATATCAATTAATGCTCTTTCATTCAAACCATAGAAGTCCTGATTTGGAAAATAAGATGCAAATTGGAGTAAAATCACTCCTTCTATATCCGTTAGATCAATCGGGTCGGTAAGTAATGAACCAGATCCAGAATGAGTGGCACCTAAAGCGTCATCATTAAAGACGACAATATTGCCTGTCCCGGGATTAGGAATCGTAAAGTAAGCACTACTCAAAATCTCAGCAGTACCAACTCCCCAGTCTCCTTCAACAATCCAGGTTTGAGGGAGTCCATCTTCAAAAGATTCTTGCATGTACACCGTCTGAGCATGCAGACCAATGGAAATAAATAAAAAGAAAAGGGGTAGTAAATTTCTCATGTTTAGTATGTATGTGTTATTTGGATTCAAAAATCTAAGGCCAATGTCAAAAGTTCATTTTGAAAAATCCTGCTAGTAGATAGCTTTCAATTAATAATTTACTCTGATAAATGGCACTCTAACAGCTATTTATGCGGTATTTTCAGACATATAGCCTTTATACTAATACAATTTGTGGACCAAATGGGGCTCTAAATGTAGAACGGTAATTTTTTTCTGTCTTGTGTAATAGAAATGACTTCAGGAGCGACTTCTGGTTTGTTGAAATAATTGACAACAACATTTAATCAAATTAAAAATCAATCTAAAGTCAATCCTGACTGGCTAAAGCATAGGACTACGTAAGAATAGAGGTTTCAAAATAACAGAAAAATGCTTTCATGGCGATTAAAGAGTCGGGCTAATCGTCTTCTTCTTTGGATTGGTTTAAGGTATATGAAATGCCAGATTGCAGTGTTAGATACTTTTCTTTTACCCCTGGCAATCGAGAGGCATTGCTAATATCATAATCGAATCCAACAATAAACTGAAGTCTATTTAATTTGTAGCTAACTCTTAGGGGCAAATAAACTATAACTGGAGCAGCTGCCCTACGATTAAATTTTAGTTCTGTAAGATTACCATTTACAAAGGATTCTCCATATGATGTAATCGAAGAAAGTAGAGCCCTAAGACCAACTCCTATTCCCAAGCTCAACTTATCTCCGTCTAAAGGATTGAGATATGGTAATGTAAATAAATTTGCTGAATAAGATGTATTGATGCCACTTATAGCGCCTAGTCGGGAACCATTTTCGTCAGTTAGGATAGTAGGGTTATCTCTGAATCTTGATCTTTGCAAATTAAGTTGAGTAATCAAACTAAACTTTTCTGAAAGAGGCTGCTCTAATGAAACTCCAGCACCAAAACCACCAACAAGTATATTGCTATTACCCGCATCATGCCAGAGAACAGGATAAAATGTCAAATCGGAATTCTTAGTTGGATACACCTCATTTACATTCAGATGCAAGGCCCAACTACTTGTTTGTGTAAATGAAACTGTTGAAAGTGACAGAAAAATGAATACACATACTGCATGAAATAAATTGCTCATCTTAGTCTACTTTTAAAAATACATCTGAAGATTCTACATTACCATTTTCAATGAAATTTATATAATACTGGCCGGGTTCAAATGGCCTCATATCTACTGTGTAAATTTCTTCATTATTGCTAACAGCTAGGTTGACAATATCCTCTCCACTCTTCGCGTCGACAAGAACAAAAGAACCTCTATCAGGCAGAATAACTCCGTCAACAACTCGAAAAGAAACAATATCTGTACAAGGGTTTGGGAAAACTTCTGCTACCAAACTAAAATTGTGTTGAGGCGGATTGCAGCTTAGAAGTAGAAAAGCAAAATAGAAAAAAGGTAAATAAGCTTTCATAATTTATGTTTTATGATGGCTAGATTAGAGTCGATGTTTCATTTGTTAATTATAACTATCAAATGTAATGTATAAATAAAAGCTACCAAAAGCCCTTAGCAGAATTTCAAAGCATCCTATATCAGTTTGGCCTCATTTTTTGTTTTCACCTTTCGAATCTTCATGGTTAAAGCCTATGCCTTTTATGAGATTCTTATTAAACTCCGATTGTTTTTCAGCATCTAAATAGGTAGAATCAGAGTCTCTTTTTAGGGACTTAAAAAAATCAGTATCTATCAATGATTTAAGTTGTCGCTTTACAGTTTTACTTAGTGAATGGAATCTATCTTTTTTTGAGGCCCCTGAAGCGATCAACTCTGCATTTAAACTTTCTATGTTTGACAATACTGTAAGTTCATTTATACTAGCTACATCTCTAATCGTCTTACCTTCTATCGCATGTTTAGGGTTAGCCTCTCTCCATTCTTTAGCGGTACACCCAAACATAGCCATATTTAACAAATCTGCCTCATTAGCATATTCTAGCCATTTCTTATCTTTCGCAAGTTTAGACTTAGGTAGGATGTGTTCCTTTATTGCATCCGTATGAATTTTGTAATTAGCTTTTGATAGGATTCGTTTAACATCCCATTCTAAATTATGCGCATTTGACTCTATTTCTTTTAGCCTTTGATATTCCTTGATTAAATAGATCTTAAACAGCGGGCTTATTGCAGAGCCAAATTCAAAAGCAATGTCTTTATGTGCATAAGTTCCACCGTAACGTCCTGATTTAGATATAATTCCAACGGAATTTGTTTTCAAAACCCATTGCTTAGGGCTCATAACAAATGACGGTAAACCCGCCGATTTTCTAAAGTGGTCGAATTCGACCACTTTAAAATCTGGGTTATGAATTGTCTCCCAAGCGCCTAAAAACTCAATTGTAGACCTATTTCTGATCCAGTTTTTTATTACGTCTGCTGCTCTATTGCCGGCATTACCACTTTTTGCCATATCCGTAAGAGATATAAAGTCATCTCCATTTATAGATGCAACAGTAATATCAATGTTCTCTACTGTAATTATTTTTGATTTACTCTTAGTCATTTATTATTTTTTTGTTGGTTATACTATTACCCATAATATCTAAAAATAAGTTAAATCTTTGGTTTTCATATACATTCCTTGAATTATATCCACATATGAACTCATCAAAATATAAATCTAAGTGATACTTAGATTTCAAGTGATACTTCCCAAAAATACCATGCTTAAATAAACCTCTCCATCTTAACGCATTGTCAAAGTAAGAAACAAACGCTTTATCATGTGCAATAAACTTTTGCTTTAGAGATAGCAGTGATATGAAGTGCGCAGTAGCTAGATTGAGCAAAGGAGCAGCGACGGCTCAGAGAGGGACGAGCTGAGACTAGATGCGACTATTGCGAAACTAACTAATGAGTGCTGAATACAAACGGATAGCTCGACCTCGCCTGCATAAAATGAATAGCTCGGCGCAAAGGCTTTTATGTAGGCGGGGTAAAGCCCAACTAATAATTTACTTCAACAGCCTCCTTATTTTTCTTGAAGATCATACGAATATTGAGAACAAATAATGCCAGTACGATGATAAGCCAAACGTACATCCACACATTGGCAGGGATGAGTACAAATAGATCAGCATAGGCTGCTAAATCAGAAGTAGGACCTACATTGAAATCTTGTATAATATAGATAATGCTCGCCAAGCCTAAAAACATAACAATGCTCTGGTCAAAATGAGTCCATCGAGCAAGTGCAAGTAGCGCTACAGAAAATAGTATCAGAAATGTAGTCGTAAATAATGAAGTAAACCATACAATTGATATGACAATCATCATCACCGCTACAAAATATAAAGTAGGACTTGCCCACTTTTCTTTCTTGGCACCAATATAAAACATAAGATTTCCCAAGATGGCAGATCCTATATATCCTCCCATAATGATAATCGATGCCATTCCCCCCGCAGTAGTTGTCTTACCGCTACCATCTCCATTGATCACAAATCCTACAACTTCACCACCAGTAATCAATGCGCCGAGGGCATGCCCCAATTCGTGTAAGAAGGTAACAAATAAAATAAGAGGAAGCATGATCATACGACCTGTGTGGCCGCCAAAGGTACTAAGACCAAAGTATACCAAAAGTATAACGATAATGGAAATAATGGTCTTGTTATTCATGTCTCACAAATTGTAAAAGTAAAGTTAAGATTCGTTCTTGTATTTTCTAAATTCCTTTGAGCAATTAAAATGGAGTGCTAGTATTAAAACGTTATATAAGATAGGAGTAGTTCACTCTAAAATTTGAAAATAAGATAGTAGGTAGACCAAACTAGTCCAATCGTCGAAAAGTTAAAAGTTATGCGCAAATAAATTTACTTTTCAAACCATCACTCAAGATGGTATGCAAACTTCAAAGGTAATCTTAGCGGCTTCCCAATTTTGCTTTCAACAATCAAATTTTCAAAAAGTAGACTTGTGTACGGAGGGAGATCAGCAAGGAGCGAATTAATCTCTTCACTATTGGCATCTTCAAAAACAAATTTATACCCCTTCCCTCCTTCTGGCAAAACGATTAGATCGCCTCTCAATATTTTTACTTTTTGCTGATCAATGCTCAGCTCTAATGCCCCTTCAGCACAAACAAAATCTTCTCTACAGTAAGATTCTATTCCATATAGTGAGGGGTACCCTTTCCATATCAGGTTAATGTTTTTGGATGCAATGTCATGATATTCATTGAGTCTAAACCCGTTTGTGTAGTTTTTGCTTAAGACCTGCGTGCTCCTAATCCTGTCATCACTACCATAATCATACTTCGTATAGATCGCACGATGCGTAGTTTTGAAACCTGGCAAGTCAATTAATTCTACCGATGAATCATTTTTATACTTTTCAAAAATCCACTTGTATTTATCATTTTCTTGATCAAACTTGATAAGCGTTTTTTCTTTGTCTTGGTATACAAACTGAAACTCGAATAGATCTGTGGGATAATTTCTAGAAATCCAATTTTGTGGTATCCAGGCATTGGAATCATCTTCAACAATAAAATCTATAAAGGATATTTTTACATGCTCTTCTGTAGGTACATGCTGGTCTATGAATACTCTGACACTAGTCACTTGATTGTCCAGCTCTTCGGCTATTTCAACTTCATCTACAATGGAAAATTGGCAATCTTTATTTAAACAATCAAAGTCATAGTGATAAAAACGCCTGTTAGCATTTTCTGATCTTAATTTGTACAAAATTAAATATGCGTGATCGATACTAATAACTTCTCCATCACTGGAGTTGAGGTTAATTTCTTCTAAAAGAATCTTTTTTAAATCCTCTTTTTGGATAGTGATTTTACCACCATATACCTTTGGATTACCCACCAATTCTAATGGTACTATTTGTGAGCCCCATGAAAACTCATAATTGTACTTTGGAAGTTCAAGTTTTGTAACAGTGTATTTGGAATACTTAAACAGTAAGCTGTCAAACTGAGTATCTCCATATCCAATGATTTCATCTGAGCTGGCATAGTCGATATAAAATTGGCACATAACGCCTGCACCTCCGGAGGTGCGCAAAAATAAACTAATAAAATCTCCAGGATTTGACATTTCTAAAAGATTAGCAAAGCAATCTTTCCAGCTTTTCTCTTCACAAGAATTATCCGTGTAGAGATCATCATTTACAAACCACTCGCCGTGGACAATGTTCTCTCTTCGACCAAACTTGTTTAAGTATATTCCTTTATAAACAATACGTTCAAGGCTACTTTTTTCTATGACTTGTGCCTTTAATCTTTTCTTTGGACTACTGTCTCCTAGAGTTGTCGTTTTTAACTTTAAGTCGCCCCATTGCAAAAATAGATTTTGTTCATCTACAGACAAGGCTTCATCGCCTTTAGAATTTTCAACCAACTTGATCACCAATTCAAGGCTCTCCCCCTTATTGATCTGGGGGCTGTAAAATTTATTAAAAACAATCTTATCTCCGCTCTTAGCGACTTCAGGAATCTTGACATCTTTAATTGCATTTAAAAATATGCTTCCGTCCTTAAGATTAGACTTAATTTTTGCGCTGCTGATAATATTGTTATCTCTATAATGAAGAATATTACACTCAAAGGAATCCACTACTCCATTTTTGGAAGAGGTTAGTACTGGTTCTTTGTTAAACGTTGATTTTAGTTTAGCCAAACTCAAGTTTAACTCCTGGGTATAAGCACCATTTTTACTATTTTGAACTAGCGTGGTGTCAATCTGCCCCCAATGAAATTGATATTTTTTCTTCTTCAATTTTGGAGAATCGTCATAGATTTCAATTTCTAGACTTATATCTGAAGGGCCTATGTGCTCATTTTTGATCCCTTCGAGTCGCACTATTTTTTTCTCATTGTTTGCAGGTAGGTTACTTAGTGAATCCGGTAAATTTATATTAGTACTTCTATCTTTTCTACTGGTGTCAATATCTTTAAAAAGTACTTTATTTATAGTGCCTGTATCTAGTGTAGCAATAGAGATATCGAATAATAGGCTATCCATTAGCATACTTTTTCCAAATAATAAGTTTGGAGTATTTGGATACGCTTTCTTCCATTTACTTTTGCCGATTCGTTTCTTTGCAAAATAATCGCCCGATTCATTTTTGGTTAAAGCAAGATGTATGTCCCCCCAAACAAAACTGAGTGATTCGTCTTGATAGGCTATACTTGATGCATTTAATTTATCTATGTCGATACCTGTCACCTTAAAAAGTAGGTCAGGCTGTATTGCCAGTAAAGTATTCGAATTTGAAATATTTAAAACACCAAGTTTTCGATCAGCAGATTTTGGATCACCTACACAAAAATATAATGTACTTGATTCCAAATGCTGATCGATACTTTGCAGATCAAAATCTGAAGCTTTTTCAAAATCTTGTTTAAATACAATTCCTGATTCTGTTTTCACAAGCAAATGTAGACTATCATTATTTCTACTGCCAAGATCTAAATGAACATCTTGACCTGAGCGGAAATATTCATTTGAAATATATTGAGGAACAATAAAATCCTGAAAAGAATAAGCTAGCACACCTGCTTGCTGGCTGCGGTGTGATTTAGGCTGAGATGTATTTACTATATAGTTTGAATTATTTCCAAAATTGCTTTTAAATAATTCAGAAACGAAAGTCGGCGAATCAGGCTTTGACTTTAGGGCAGTGTAGTATGATTGATTTGATGAAGTTTGTATGTGTATATAAAGAGATGCATCTGTTCCCGCAGATGTTGCGATTTTTTGCCAAAACTGCCTATCCGGGTTTGCGGTAACGAAAGAAGCATGATAATGCTCATTTTGAACAAAGACTTCCAGGTTCTTTATATTTCTATTTAGAAGGCTGGTTTTTTCAAATTTGAATACAGAAAAGTCACTAATATCAGACCATTCTAAAACATTAAAATTCAATTCAATTTGGCGAGCATTTGGGCTTAAAAGTATGTTTTCTCCATCAATTTGAAGATAGGTTTGCCCTAAAGTCAGAGTAGATTCTGATTTTTTATTACCAACATAGGTTCCGAGCATAAGTATAAGAACAAGTCCTATAACTGTAGTCCAAAAGTAGGTTTGTTTGTAAAAAATCATCAACTGAATTGATCTGCTTTTTCACTTAAAGCAATGTTATACAAAAACTTATGCACACTTACTTGCAAATTTTATAAGTAGCGCATTAAAAATAATGCTAAGAATGCTGCAAAGCAAACATAAATTTGTTAACGACTTTCGCAGACCTTCATATTAACAATTATTAACATTTATTTGGAAAAATCATAGAATACCTAAAAATTGAAGTTACTTTTGTGCAAAATTTAGGTCTAAACCTATATAATTAAACATTTAACATTTTTTTAAGGATCAAATACAATATACAAAATCTAAAACTTTAACGAACATGGGAAACATTACAGAATTTTTTAGCAATGCGCTGAGTGGCCTCTTTACTACAACAGGAGAGCAACTACCGGGTATTGTTGGTGCTATTTTGGTGCTAATTATTGGGTGGTTTATCGCTAGAGGTCTTCGAAGTGTTACTAAGTCACTTCTTGGAAAAACTAATCTTGACAACCGATTATTAAAAAACAGTACTTCTGGGTTTAGCATAGAATCAATGGTTGCTAAGTTAGTTTACGCTATAGTTATGCTTATCGTCCTCATGGTCGTTCTAGAGAAGCTTGGTGTAAGCAATGTACTTGATCCAGTAAAAGGGATGGTTGGCCAATTCTTAGGAGCAATTCCTCAGATTGTTAAAGCGGGTATTATAGGTTTTGCGGGTTATATGATCGCAACTATTGTATCAGAATTAATGGGTTTTGCAGGAGAATCTCTAGATAGATTTTCAACTCGTATGGGTTTTGCTACTAATGATTTCGATTTAGGAAAATTAGTTAAGCAAGTTGTATTCATACTTATTTTCATTCCTATTTTAATATTAGCTATCGACGAGCTTGGATTTGAGGCTATATCTGGCCCGCTCAAAGGTATGCTTTCAACTATGTTAGCTGCTATTCCAAAGATCATTACGGCTGCTATATTACTTGCAGTATTTTACTTTGGAGGTCGTTTCGTTTCAAACATTATCAAGGAGCTATTAGGCAACTTAGGTCTAGACAATATGGCTGGCAAAATGGGTATCGCTGATATGGTTGGTACTACTAAGCTTTCTTCTCTAGCTGGTAATGCAGTATTTGCATTCTTAATGTTTGCAGGTGTTACTCAAGCTGCTGAGCAATTAGAATTTGGACAAATATCTGTTCTATTACATGACCTACTTGAAATGGCTGGTAGAATCTTATTCGGCTTGATCATCATGGCTGTTGGTAACTGGATTTCAACTACAGCAGCAGGTGCAGTAAAAGATAACTTCTTATCTTCTATCACAAGAATGGCTACTTTAGGTTTATTCTTAGCTATAGCTTTAAGAACAATGGGTATCGCTGATGATATCGTTAACCTTGCATTCGGATTGACACTTGGTGCTGTTGCAGTAGCCGTTGCGCTTTCATTCGGATTGGGTGGTAGAGAAGCTGCTGGTAAGCAAATGGAACATATACTTAAGAAATTTAGAGGAGAATAATCACTCTCTATTGATAAAGATTTAAGAGGCTTTCAATTCATTTTGGAAGCCTCTTTTTTTTTGTGGGACCATACCGACCCCTTCTTTCCGATCCGTTAAAAACGGATCTCCAATCGGGGCGGTACTGCGCTATCCGCTACTATGCCCAGACACTGCTATATTAAAGTGAATTCAAAAATGCAGTAGAAGATTCTCCAAAAGGGCATACCGCTACTATCGCTTGTTCCTAGCGCTCTCCGTTTGCAGGGCTTAGTCTGTACGACACGCCGATTGTACGTTTTATGATGTGCTTATAGCGTATTTTAAATTAGTCTACCCTATTGTGTACCTAAACACTCCTACCTATCAAACAATAATCTTTGACCGATATGTTGCTCTGTAAAGTGCCCTTGGTCATACACTACTGTTCCGTTCACTATCGTCTGGCACACCTTACTCTTGAAAGTCTTACCTTCGTATGGAGACCATCCACATTTATATTGCAGATTATCTTTTGTCACCGTTGTAGTAGATCCTGTATCGAGAATAACGATGTCTGCAAAACTTCCTTCGTCCAAGTAACCTCTATCTATTATCCTAAAGCAGTCCGCAGGCGCGTGACACATCTTTTCTACAATCTTCTCAATAGAGATTTTTCCTTGATGATGAAGCTCTATCATCATATGCAAAGCATGTTGTACCAATGGTACACCAGATGGACATGACAGATATGGATTTTGTTTTTCTTCCCAAGTATGCGGTGCATGATCAGTAGCTATGATATCAAGTGTATCATTCAGCAATGCAGGCAATAAAGCCTCTTGATGAGATCTGTCTTTCACTGCTGGGTTACACTTTATCTTTGCACCATAAGTCTTATAATCATCACTATTAAAGCTAAGGTGATGTACGCATACTTCAGCGGTAATGTGCTTCTCTTTTAGTGGTTTTGTATTATCGAATAAGGCCAATTCATCTTTGGTAGAAATATGTAGAATATGCAGTCTAGTTCCAAATTTCTTTGCCATCTCGATAGCTGATCTAGAGGAGATAATACAACCATCTACGTCACGAATAATTGGATGTTGTTCTACAGGGATCTGATCTCCATACTTCTCTTTCGCTACAGCTAGGTTCTTTCTGATCGTAGCTTCGTCTTCACAATGCGTTGCTATCAGTATCGGCACTTTCGAAAATAGGCCTTCAAGGGTTTTACGGTTGTCTACTAGCATATTACCAGTACTGGAACCCATAAAAATTTTGACGCCACAAACCTCTTTACCATTGGTTTTGAGCACTTCTTCTAGATTATCGTTACTAGCTCCCATAAAGAAGGAAAAATTGCAATGCGCATGCTGCTTAGCTATTTGAAACTTAGCCTCCAACAGCTCTTGAGTCAAGGTAGCCGGTTTTACATTAGGCATTTCCATGAAGGAAGTAGTACCGCCAGCAATTGCCGCTCTAGATTCTGTATAGATGTTTGCCTTATGAGTAAGCCCTGGTTCTCTAAAATGAACCTGATCGTCAATCACGCCAGGCATAGCATAGTTTCCCTTGGCGTCAATCACTTGTTTTGCGTCTTGGTCTATTTGTCCTGCTATTTGGAGGATTCGCCCTTTGTCAACAAGGATATCTCCTTCTGTGATTTTACCACGATTGACAACTTTTGCATTCTTTATAAGTAAATCTTTCATAACGTATATTTGGAACGTAAATATGCCACATCTTTTTATTTAATAATAAACTGAAGTCCTTTTATTGTTATAG
>CALIEI010000195.1 GCA_938022165.1 uncultured Saprospiraceae bacterium
AAGCAATTCCAGCGACTATTTCTAGGTCATCATTGAGTTCGATCAGTCGATTGTATAGATGATCTACAGCCCAGATATTGTTTTGACTCTTTGCAAATGCAGGGTCAAGAGAAGTTATGTTATTGGGTTGGTTGTATTTAAAAACGGTGCGAGAATCGTTTTGGATCTGATCATCGGAACATCCAAAACACAAAAGTAGAAAAGCAACTAAATAAACAAGTCCTAGTCTCAATCTGCTAAGAAATGTTCTATATAAAATGATCTGCAAAATGATTTGATATCTTCTCTGGTCGTTTTAAAAGTTTGTGCGATGGCCTGAGGCACTCCCTTAGTGTTGGTTATATCTTTGAAGTGTTTATGTATGAGGGTGGTTTTCTTTGAAAACTTAGGCATCGCCTTTTGAGCTCTATTAGAAATCGTGATTACAAAATCAAAATCTACGTCTTCATATTCTAAGATATGATTAGATCTGTGCTCATCCATATCAATATCATCCTCTTGCATACTTGCTTTTGCACGGGCATTGATTCCTTGTGGATCATAAGACGCACTTAAAACTTCTGCTTTTTCACCACAGAATGACTTTAGATAGCCTTCAGCCATTTGGCTTCTACAGCTATTACCCATTCCAATAATCAATATCTTTTTCATATGCTTACTAAGTTGCCCACAAAATAGGTTTTTTATATAGCACAAAAAAATATTATATCAGGGACGGTATATCTCTCTAGGATAATCTTGCATTTTGACATTGGGCGATTGTAGTTCTCTGAGAGCATCTTTTGCGATCCAATGCGCTGCTTTTGAGTCAAAAGTTAGTAGTTTTTCTGCGATCTCAATCGATTTTGCCCTTAAATCAACGTTTCGTTTCCCAATGCTACGCAGCGCCCAGTTGTTCGCTTTCTTGACAAAATTACGATCATCATCCACATACCTTAAGATGGGGCCAAAAAATGATTCAAAGATTGCGTTTTCTTCATTTTTATGGGAGAATCCATAGGCTGCGAATATTACAAATCCTGATCTACGGACAAACTCTTCTTTATTTTTCACCCATTTGAATCCCATCTCAATAGCTAGTTCACTTTTTGCAAAACATTTCATACAGAAAGTATCTGTAGTTTCCCAATTATCAAATGTCTCTACCCAGTACTGCATGATTTCTTTTGTTAAGCTTTTTGGATTGAAAATTTTTGCGCACAGCAAGCGTGCTTCGTGGATTCCTGTTTCGAAAAGTTGGATAGCAAGGTCATCGTCTTGCTTTATAAGTTTGGCTATCTCGTTGATGTCTTTTTGGTAGAGTCCAATGGCATGCTTAGCGTCTATACCAAATTTCTTTGCTTTAAAAACTGCGTTTTCTTTATCTGCACGAGCGTGCATCCATGATAAGACTTCATTTAATTCCATTTGTCATAAACATTTTCTCAAGAACAAAATACTATTCTTCTTCATCTTCATTATCTAATTCCTCCACTAGATTGAGCACCCAATTGATCACTTTAGGGCTTAGATATTTGGAGATACCTGCTTTTCGCTGGGCTGTCTTCAGGATTTTAACATTCTTATATCCAATACTGCGTTCTTCTGCTAGCTCTATATATTCTTGCCAATCCTCAGCGGTGTACATATCAAATTGGCCCCGCATGATATCGAGATCTGTTGGGTCTTGTAGGTCGTATTCTGGCAATGTTATTAATTATAAAGTTATCAATACCCACAAAGATAGTTTTTGAAAGGAAATGTAAAAGAAAGAGGTGCTAGGTGCAAGGTGCAAGGTCTAAGGTGCAAGGTCTAAGGTCTAAGGTCTAATCTAACAGCTAAAAGCTAATACCTTCTTACAGCTAGACACATAGAAAGAAAACGCCTCAGGGATAGGAATGATCCGACTGGAAGGAGGAGTCCGCGCAGAGCAAGGTAGCGTATGCTGGGACCAAAGCGAATGCGGCGTCATGGAAAGCCCGGCCCAATGCTTCCGATTTTTTTCGGAAGCATTGGGAGAGGCCCAAATAAATAAACTGAAAAATTTTAGGCTATTTAATCAATACAACTTTCTGATAGAATATTTGATCATCGATGATTGCATGGATGAAGTAAGTACCGGTATTAAGTTCGTCAAAAGATATTTGCATGGTGTGCGAATCCACGAAAGTACTGCTGAATACCATCCTCCTACCTTGGGCATCTATAATCTCTAATTGTTGAAGTACTGAAGAAATATTCTCTGACTCAATAGTGACTATATCGTTGGTTGGGTTTGGATAAAGAAGCAATTGTTTAGCCTGTGATTGAAGTACTGCATTTGTTTCGAATACAATACTATTCATTACTTCACAACCATTGGCATCTACAAGAGTCAGAATGTACTCTGTGCCATTGATCGGATTTTCAATCACTGGACCTGAATCATCAGTGTTCCAATCAAAGGTGTAAGGCGGCGTCCCTCCAGTCACCACAGCTTCAATGTTGCCGTCGACGTTGATCTCAAAATCAACAAGCAGCTCCTCCGGTTCTTCGATAGTAAATGACTGTATAATAAAACAATTTTCTGAATCGGTAACAGTGACCATATAAGTACCTGCTCCAAGAGGTGTATTAGGATTAGGTACATCCCAATCTATCGTATATGGCGGTGTACCTCCAGTCACTGAGAAACTTACATTGATCTCAGAACCAAAGCAAGGAATCTCTCCTTCTAGGAAAATATCTAATGCAAGCTGAGGGGCCGAGGTAACCTCGACTTCATCCATGGCCATACAGCCTGTATTCAAATCAGTTACCACCAACGTATAAATACCATCTACTTCAGGAATCGCAGTAGGCTGATCAGTAGGGCCAAAGATAGCTCCATTTGATGTCGTCCAACTGTACGCATAATTGTCTCCAACTGAGGTATTTGGTCCACCCATGGTCGGCGATACAAAATCAGAACAATTAAACATTACATCTGGGCCAGCATCCGCAAGAGGTCCATCTGTCACTATAGCTGTAAATAAGAAGAGTTGTTCACAGGAAGAGATCGTATCTATTTTGACTAAAGTATAGTTTCCAGACAACTCAATCCTTATTGTCAATGGATTATCTGGATCAAC
>CALIEI010000196.1 GCA_938022165.1 uncultured Saprospiraceae bacterium
TGATCTAGCTTAACGAAGTATATACCCGGTAATAGATTTGAGACGTTGAGTTGAGAAACATTTTGACCCGAATGCACCAATTGGCCAACTGTATTGAAAACATGCATGCTGACAAGCATATCTCTATCTGTAGAAATAACATCTCTTACAAGATTAGATCTCAATTGGATATCTGCGGCTGAAATAATTGGAGAGGTTGAAACAGGCAAAGCACTAATATCTGTGGAGAAACTAGAAAGCCCTCCTCTTTTATTGCCTACGAGCACTTCAAGTAAACCATCGTCGTCAATATCAGCAAATGCAGGATCCACTTGCGAACCAACTCTTATAAAACCAAGTGTAGTATCCACAAGAGCAAACTCAGCATTTGGATCAGCCCCTATCTCATACAGTCTCAAATCACCATAAATGGTCCCAATTACTAGAAAATCTTTCCCATCGATGCTAATAAGGTCTAACTTACTATGGCCCGTTATAACCCCAGGAATCCTAGTGTCTATTTGTCCAAAGAAGTCATTGTTTGTGCTTGCACTAAGTTCATAATCAAAATGAGGAGTACTTGCTGTACCGATATTTCTATAGTAAACAACATTTCCATTCCTAGTACCTACTATCAAATCTAGCAAACCATCTTTGTCATAATCATAGAATATTGGAGATGAAATCTGCCCTACGTCTAGATCTAGATAATTTGGAATCACAAAGCCAAATTCCATTGGCGCATTAGGACCAGCTATATTTTCAGCGTGATAAATGTTTCCATTTCTTTCTCCTACATAAAGATCTAGATCTCCGTCTTGATCAAGGTCCGCAAAAGTAGGGCTAAATTGAAATGCATCATTGTTAAACCTTTGGAAGTCCAGCCAATTGTCATCTACTAATTCGAAGTTGGGATTTGTTTTTGAGCCTACATTTAAGAAAAGATAAAGTCTTCCATCTCGATCACCACCAGGCACAAATGTTGTCTCCGTCCCGATAACCATATCCAATAGATCATCTCCATTGACATCAGCAAACGTAGGGCTTGTGCCTGTACCTAGATCAAGCATATTCTCTACAAACAAATCCTTTTTCACCAAGTCTAAACTAGGGAGATCATCTGCTCCATTATTCTTATAGAACCAAACATTGTTGACGTCAAACGCATTATTGATATTGTTTGGAGCGGCTATAAAATCTCTTATTTCATCACCATCTATATCGGCATAAAAAGCACCCGGAAAAATTGGAATATCTACAGGCTCCCCTCCCACATCAGGATATTCAAGAATTTGCATATTGAAAAAAGCATCCATTTCGTCACCTCCATTTTCTAAAAGTGTAATATTATTAAATTGCAAATCACCTAGGAGTAATTCAAAGTCTCCGTCTGCGTCATAATCAATGCTAAGGCAAGTAGATCCTGCATGTCTGGTAGATACCGAGCCTTCTTGCAGCCCTGAAGCGCAATCACCTTCAAATTCGGGTAATGCTATTTCTTGACTAAAACCAGATTCAAATATACCGCCGTAACAATCTTCTGCTTTTACAAAAAAGAAATTATCCAAACTCTCGCCTCTTTCCAAGACCAAATTTTGATAATATTCTACAGAGCCTCCTAGAAAATTGAAAGTAACAATATCTAAATCTCCATCACCATCTATATCTTCTATGGAAGGTATATCGGTATTCAAAACAGCAATATTAGAAAAAGAACCAGATGCTAACTGAAATGGAAGTGCCAGCGAGTCGGAATGTTTTGAAGTCACTAAATCAAATTCAAGTCGATCATTTACATATTTACCTTTAAAAACGCTTATACCAGAAGCAAAGGGATCAACAGAATAGGCAAAAATATCTTCTATACCATCGTTGTTATAATCCTTCATCAGTAGGAAATTTTCGATAACGGGAAAATTTTCAACAAAGCTAGGATCGAAGATGTATTCTTCTCCATCGCTTATCAATGGGATCAATGCGCCTCCAATTCTGTCAAAAACCATCACGTCCATGATGCCATCATTATTAAAATCAGCATTACTTATTTGAGGTGAATTCAATCCCCCAACAAAAGGATCTGAAACCACTTCAGAATCTATGATAATCCTGGCAACATTTTCTTGGACAAATGTTTGTGCTAAAAGGCCGATAGTAAAAAAAGCGGTCATAATTACTATCAAATAAAATCGGATTATCTTAGCTATCATATTTTTATTAAGTTTAAGGTCTATTAAATTACCACTATTCATGGGGCTACGCAAATTTACTACATTATTTCTCATAGTCTTTGTCATTTATTATTCAAATGCGCAACTGGACTCTTTGGTTCAAATAGAACAAAGTCCGCGAGTTAACATACAACTCAATGAAGTAGAACTAATTAGTGAGAATAAAGATCATTATTTTGTTTCAGGCAATTCTAATGGAACAGCTACGATTATAATAAATGACGAAGCTCAGGATTTTGAGTTTGTTAATGGAAAAGCAGCATTTGCAAGTGATATTGACTTCAAAGGTAGATTGCTTTTTATAAAGGCAAATGAAAAGGTAACCGGCAAACTGTATCATGTGTCTTCCTCGAAGAAAGGCATCCCTAGGGTACGGCATATCCCTCTTTGGTTATCTATCTTACCTCCACTGATTGCTATCGGTTTAGCATTGATCTTTAAGGAAGTAATTATTTCTCTTTTTATAGGGATCTGGTCAGGGGCATTCATAGCTGGGGGTATGCGCTTTGGGTCTGTATATTATTTCTTTGATAGTATATTTTCTGTGGTATATAAATATATCATCGCTGCGCTAACAGATTCATCACATATTTCTATTATTGTTTTTTCCCTTTTGATAGGTGGTATGGTCGCTATCATTTCTAAAAATGGAGGGATGGCAGGAGTCGTAAAGTCTTTATCGAAGTATGCTAGATCAGAACGTAGTGCGCAGTTTATCACTTGGGTATTGGGTGTTGCTATTTTCTTTGATGACTACGCAAATACACTGATAGTGGGTAACACTATGAGGTCTGTCACTGATAAATTTAAAATAAGTAGAGAAAAATTAGCCTATATAGTAGATAGTACTGCTGCGCCTGTTTCTTCGGTTGCGTTTATTACGACTTGGATTGGGGCGGAGCTGAGCTACATAGCTGATGCTACGGCAGGTTTGCCCGGTTTTGATGCTAGTTATACGCCTTACACTGTATTTATAAGCTCATTGAAGTATTCTTTTTATCCTATATTGACATTGATCTTTATTCTACTGGTTATTTATCTAAAGAAAGATTTTGGTCCAATGCTTAAAGCGGAAAGAAGATCAAGAACTACGGGCCAAGTTTCGCCAGCTTCTAATAAGTCTGAAGATGAACCTGACATGGAAGATCTTTCACCGCTTAAAAACGCAACGCCTCATTGGAGTAATGCGGTATTACCTGTACTAGCTGTTATTCTTTTGACCATGTTTGGATTGATGGATACAGGTATGTCATCTATGTATGATAGCTTGGTAGAAGCTGGGTCTAGACCCGCATCTTCTGCTTGGAGTGATATATGGCCTATGATAGGATCATTACTTGGATCTGAGGACGCTTCCTTTTTCTTAAAGATGGGTAAAATAATAGGGGCATCTGATTCTTATGTAGCACTCTTGTGGGCTTCCTTTGCGGGAGTTGCTCTAGCCATTATTTTGAGTGTAGGTAAACGAATAATGACTTTATTCGAAACTATGCATTGGATGACTACTGGTTTTAAAACGATGTTACCTGCATTGATCATTTTGACGCTTGCTTGGTCATTGGCAATCATAACATCTGATGAGTTGCACACTGCTGATTATCTAACATCTATTTTAGAGGGTAATGTGAGCCCTTATGTTATGCCATTGATAACTTTTATACTAGCTGCTTTTATAGCCTTTTCTACAGGTTCTTCTTGGAGCACTATGGCTATACTCTACCCTATTGTTATTCCTACTACATGGGCTATTTGTCAGTCTCAAGGATTAGATACAGATGTATCATATGAGCTCATTTTCAATGTCATTTCTATTGTCTTAGCGGCAAGTGTAGTGGGCGATCACTGTTCCCCTATATCGGATACTACGATATTGAGTTCCTTAGCTTCAGATTGTAATCATATAGATCACGTTAGAACTCAATTGCCTTATGCCCTTACAGTTGGTGTTATAAGTCTACTGATTGGTACCTTGTCTACTTTACTTGGCGGAGGTTGGTTTATCTGTCTACTGTTGATAGTCATTAGTGTAGTCGTACTATATTTCATTCTTCAAATCTTTGGTAAACGAGCTGTTGTTGACTAGACATTAAATATAATAGAATGGCTTACGATGAACATACTGCTGAGAGAATAAGAACCATCCTAACGGAAAAACGAGTAGACTTTTCTGAAAGAAATATGATGGGTGGTAGGATATTTTTTGTCGATGATAAAATGCTTTGTGGTATTCACATTGACAAGAAATTTGGAGATCAACTTATGATGGCCAGAATTGGAGAAGTAGCCTACGAAAAAGAAATCGAAAAAGAAGCTTGCCTGCCGATGGATTTTACTGGAAGGCCGATGCGTGGATATATTTTCATTACCCCTGATGGCATTGATCAAGATAAGGATCTGTCTTATTGGTTGGATGTTTGTTTGGCGTTTAATCCATTGGCTAAGGCTAGTCCTAGGAAGAAGAAGCTGAAGAAGAAATGATAGTATAAATTGATATTCTCTATTCAATATTAGCCTGCACTGTCTGAACTAGCTTGCGCGACTCTTCTAGAGTCGTGGATGCGTAGGATGAGAGGAGTTGTAGGATTACTGAATCGGCTGTAGACAGCCTAGATGTTAAACTATATTGTGATCATAGTTTGTTAATGATAGCTTTATTCTTCTTTTTAAAAATTCGACATTTTTAACTTTCCAATTTCAGATAGCAGCTTAAGTATATCTTGTTTTGCATTTGCAATGAATATTACATCTTCTTTACTGCCTTCAATTAGTTCAATATCCGGCCCTCTTTCAGGATTATTGAAATCTTTTTCATTCTTTACACCTGTCATTATAAAGTCTGATCCAGATTCGTGAGTTACTCCTTCAATCATTGCTATCCAGTTACCCTTTGTTGAGTCAAGACATCTTTTTCTAATTTGGTCTAATTCTATTTCTTCCATTTTATATGCAGTTTTCAATAGGCATTAAACACAACTAGCACTATAAAATTTACAGTCATTTTTACTAGCATCATTAACAAAATCTTTTAGTCTATTTGATTATAAATAACTTTCTACTTTATAGACTCAAAAACACCGATCATATAGTTGGGATCAATGTTGAATTCAGTGTTTGGAAGTTCTTTAGATTTCCAATTGCCATTAGGGAAGATTCTTAAAGAATTACCATCTTCATATATCAAGTCAACGGGCATTTCGAAGTGGGTTACTACGTTGTCCCAGCGATAATTCAGTTTCCCATCTTTGTAGTAATATTCTAGAACGGGGATATTAGGTTTTCTTAAGTATTGATCAAAGAAACCGGTCAAGTCTAATTTTAGGTAGTCAGACATAAAGGACTCCAAGTCAGCTGAATTAATGGTCTGGTGATAGAACTTTTTATTCATCGCTCTTAGTACGCCTCTCCATGCTTCCTCATTGTTCACTACCGTCCTGAGTGTATTCAAAATGTTTCCTCCTTTATTGTATACATCTATAGGATACTCTTGATAGTTGACATCTCTTGGGCCTATGAGTGGCTTAAGATGTTGGATGTTCCTTCTGAGTCCTCTAACGTATTCTTGACCTGCTTCTTTTCCGTAATGATAATCCAAATAAAGGGATTCAGAATAATTGGTGAAGCCTTCGTGTATCCACATATCTGCCATGTCGCGATGGGTAATATTATTAGCGAACCATTCATGACCAGATTCATGGATGATGATAAAATCAAACTTGAGTCCCCAACCTGTATCGCTGGTGTCATGACCAAGGTATCCTTTCATGTAGTGATTTCCATAGGTAACCGAACTTTGGTGTTCCATACCGAGATAAGGTGCTTCTACTAGTTTGAATCCATCTTCGTAAAAAGGGTAAGGTCCAAACCAATGTTCGAATGCTTCCATCATCATGGGTGCTTCTTTGAAATGCTCTTTTGCTTTTTCTTCATTC
>CALIEI010000197.1 GCA_938022165.1 uncultured Saprospiraceae bacterium
TTTGTTCCAATCAATTGTTTTCTCACTCATTCAGTTTACATTTTTTCAGGGATCTAGTGTTAAAAATCCTTGGTTCTTGCAATTCGAGCGCAATTTACCCAAAACTATATGGAGATTCAGTGGAATAGGGATAGAATTTCAAGTCCACATGCATAAACCTCGTAAAAGGTTGATTGTCTGATATATATCTTACATAAACTTAAATTGCCTCTCTTGCGAGTACTTGACCACCTAAGATACCTAAGACCTCTCTTGTGCGCACAAGACACCTAAGTTTTTCTAAAGTGCCTTGTACACGCAAGAGCAGCTAAGGTATCTTAGGTGGTTTCGCCAGCGATAGAGAAGCTGATAAAATATCTTTAAAAAATACACCTTTGAAAACTACAGTGCCTTGTACAAGTAAGAGAAGCCTGCAGTGTCTACGGCGGTAAAAGAACATGTAAGAGCTGTATTTTCAACGGGGAAATATGTCGGCCCGCTGGGACTCCAAAAAGAACAATTATTTTAATAGGGCTAAAGCCCTATCCTTTTGTCTTTGCTCCTTCCAGGAGCTTTGGGCTTTATCGGATTGGGATTGAGTTGCTCCCTTAAAAAGAACTACAGTGCCTTGTACATGTAAGAGAAGCCTGCAGTGTCTACGGTGGTAAAAGAACATGTAAGAGCTGCATTTCCAACGGGGAAATATGCCGGCCCGCTGGGACTCCAAAAAGAACAATTATCTTAATAGGGCTGAAGCCCTATCCTTTTGTCTTTGCTCCTTCCAGGAGCTTTGGGCTTTATCGGATTGGGATTTGGTTACGCCCTTATAAATAACTACAGTGCCTTGTACATGTAAGAGTAGCCTCCCCTTGGCAAGCAAGGGACAGGTCAGGGTCTACGGAGGTAAAAGAACATGTAAGAGCTGCCTAACTCTAGAGAGTACAAGTCACCTAAGAAAAACTAAGGTGTCTTGTGCAAGCTTGTCCAACTCACAGAGGTGGGTAAGCTTAGCTTAGGTATCTTAGGTGTTTTTCCGAAGCTGTTTTGCATCTTGATTTAGATTTGTTTCGCGGAAGCGTTAGCTGTAGCTCGGCGCAACGGAGTGAGCAGGGCAAGGGATCGGCAGCGGCATCCCTTTTTTTTATGACTGCTAAGGAATAAAACAAAGGGATATAGCAGAGAGCCCGGTCACGTCTAGAGTGGAGCGCCATTTTTTCTTGGCGCGAAACGAAGAGATCGTGATGACCCCAAACATGCTTGATTAAGCTATTTCAACTTATTCAAATGGGATACGACCGTGTAGTGTTCCGCATTAATTTTTTTCACGCGTGCTCTAAGGGTTTCGCTTGCATTGCCGTATACTTCGAGGCTAACAAAGGATCTAGACTGCGCTAATCGCTCCGAGAACGGTTTCAGATTGTCGAAGTGGAATAGGACGGCTTCTGAGTTGGCATAGGTTTCAAGCACTTTGATGGTATCGCTTGTCTCTGAGATGTACCAGTCGTATTGGAGCATACCCTCCTCCGTCTTTAGGCAGTGCGCCTGCAAGTCTTTTACTGTAGCTTTAAGCTCCTCGGCTCTATTATCAATGAGCCTAAGGTTGGCGATAATGATGATGCGGTCTTCCATTGTTATATTATTTTTCTAGATCAACTTTTCTAAAGTCTTCCAAATATTTTCTGCCACTACGACTTGACCTGCGGCATTGGGATGCTTACCATCTTGCAATAACAAGTTTTTATCTCCAGCGACACCATCTAATAGAAAAGGAACAAACTCAATATCGGAAGGAGAAGATAAATCTTTGTAAATTTTGATAAAATCAGTTACATATTGTTCTCCCATATTTGGTGGTGCTATCATCTCGCAAAGTGCAATTTTTGCATTAGGATTTTTGGTTTTCACTTTGGAAATAATTTCGGATAAATTTTTTCGTGTTTCCTCCAATGGCAATCCTCTTAGCATATCATTGGCACCTAGTTCTAGAAAAAAGATATCCACTTTTTGTTTCATCACCCAGTCGATACGCTTGAGGCCACCAGAGGTCGTCTCTCCACTCAGTCCTGCATTGACCACAGTATATGGTAGTCCTAAAGAATCGATCTTGTCCTCGATGAGAGAAGGAAAGGATTGCTCTTCTTCTAAACCATATCCGGCGGTAAGGCTATCTCCATAAAATAGGACAACCTTCTTATCGGTCTTTTCTTTTTTCGCTTCAGGCTTAGATGCAATAGTCTTGTTTGAGGCCTTATTTGATGGTGTATTATCCGAGCTACAAGCTAATGTTATAAAAAATACCAGGCTAAGCATTAGTCCATAATAGCGGTTCCATTGAATAATAATGGGTATCGATTTTTTATTCTGCTTCATCTGCTAAATGTATGAATTTTTTTAAAAATTATTATTCCTATGGTTTCATCTAAGCTAATGCAACATTTGTCTAAATTGCGATGTTACTGAGAACAAATACTGATATTATTAGCTAATATAAGAGGGATTTTTATTTCGTATTAAACGATCCTTTAAATGAACAGTTCAATGTGGGGTTCAATTATGAACTCATTTTGAATAACAGAAAATACAATCATGATTCTCGAAGCAAAAGAGATTTTTAAAACCTATAAGAGCGTCAATAAGGAATTGACCGTTCTGGACAACATAAACTTCCATGTAGAGAAGGGAGAGATCGTGGCGATAGTGGGGCCATCAGGTTCGGGAAAGACGACTTTGCTTGGACTCTGTGCTGGATTGGACAGCCCTACAAGTGGCGCACTTCAGTTGGCCGGTGAAGGCATCAGTCAAATGAATGAAAATGAAAAGGCTGATCTTAGGAATCGTAAAGTGGGTTTTATATTTCAAAATTTTCAATTATTACCGACGCTCACTGCACTGGAAAATGTAATGATTCCACTAGAGTTGCAAGGGAGGCCTAAGGGAGCAGAGGCAAAAGCGCTGGACTTATTAGAAAGAGTAGGTCTAGGTGGACGTTCCCATCACTACCCTAGCCAACTGTCTGGTGGCGAAATGCAAAGGGTGTCTTTAGCGCGCGCATTTAGTAATGATCCAGAAATATTATTTGCTGATGAACCTACTGGAAATCTAGATGAAGAAACCGGGCTGATAGTTGAGAATTTATTATTTGACTTAAATAAAGAAAAGCAGACTACACTAATCATCGTAACGCACGATCTAGATCTAGCCAACAAAACAGATCGCATCATCAAACTTAAAGGCGGGAAAATAGTGAGTGATCAATCCATAAAATCCTCGTCGACGATATGAATTGGTCTTTGATCATTAAAACTGCATTTCGAGACAGTAGAAAGGACAGATCTAAACTGGTGCTTTTTATGTCGTCTATCATACTGGGTGTTGCAGCTTTGGTAGCCATCAACTCCTTTAATGACAATCTAGTCAGGGATATAGAGCTTCAATCTAAATCTCTTCTTGGAGCTGACATGACCGTCGGAGGCAATAGGCCTATACCAGACTCGCTTTTGATGTCATTGGACTCATTGAATGCGGAGCAATCCACGGAAATTGAATTGTTTTCCATGTCTTTTCTTCCTTCGATAGAGCAAAGTCAATTTGTAAGAATCAAAGCGCTGACAGGAGACTTCCCCTACTACGGCAATTTGCTAACTGAGCCAGCCTCTGCTTCAAATACATACAAATCAGGCGTCTATGCACTCGTAGACGATGGCATGATGCTACAGTATGGCTTAGAGGTCGGAGACTCCATTAAGTTGGGTGAACTCATGTTTCCTATCCACGGGCGACTGTTGACTTCATTTGGAAGCGTTGGCGCAGGGACTTCATTTGCACCGCCTATCTACATCGCAGGAAAACACATTCCAGCAACGGATCTGATCCAACCGGGAAGTCTAGTGAATTATACGAACTACTATAAAGTAGACAATGGAACAAATCTCGATGAATGGAAGCGAGCCAGAAGGGAGCGATTTCGGAATTCAGCGATAAGGGTGACCACAGTAGAAGATCAAAGAGAAAACCTTGAACGTGCTTTTTCAAACCTCAATGATTTTTTAAATATCGTTGCACTTATTTCTTTACTCTTGGCCTGCATCAGTGTAGCCAGTAGTGTACTAATATATGTAAAAACAAAGGTTCAAAGTATTGCTATTTTGCGATGCCTAGGCATGAAAAGCGAAGAAGCTTTTATGGTTTACTTTTTACAGATATTTGCGCTTGGTATATTGAGTGTCATTTTAGGCGTGGCACTTGGTAGCATTATTCAAGTGGTTTTACCCATTGTGCTAAAAGGTTTTCTTCCCTACGAAGTGACAATGAGTGTTTCCTTACCAGCCATGATAAAAGGTTTTGTAATGGGAATACTAAGCACCACCCTTTTTGCATTAGGCCCATTGCTAAGCGTTCGAAATATTAGCCCATTAAAGACTTTACGTATTAGTGATGACCCTGTAAAAACAGATCCTTTACGCTGGTTAGTATATGGAATGATCGTCTTGTCGATCGCTGGATTTCTGTATTCGTTGACTAAATCTGTTTCTGATGCTGTCGTTTCTACAATTGGTATCTTAGTAGCCTTTTTGGTTCTCTTTATGGTTGCTAAATTTGTTACCTGGGCCACTAGAAAGTACTTTCCGAAGAAAGCCAGCTTTGTACTAAGGCAAGGCTTGTCCAATCTATATCGGCCCAATAATCAAACGCAAACACTTATCGTATCTATTGGATTAGGATCAGGAATACTGACCTTGCTTTTCATTTTGCAAGGGCTCATCCTCGCCAATGTAGAAGATATGGGAGCGGGTAATCAACCTAATATGATTGTGTTTGGCATTGAAAATGATCAAGACGCAGAAATGCAATCTATCACCAAATCATTCGATATGCCGATTATCCAGAATGTACCTGTAGTGACCATGGAATTGGCAGGCTGGCAAGGTAAAACAAAGAAAGAATGGCTGAGAGATACCACCCGCACAGCATCTAGAAGAACTATAAATCGTGAAGCTAGAGTCAGCTATCGTGCTGAAATGGATGAAGACGACGAATTGATTGCAGGCACTTATACAGGCGTCCATGATGGAGGGGACTCTATTCTGATCTCTCTTGATCAACGGTATATGGATGGCTTAGATCTGGAGCTGGGAGACGAACTGGTTTGGAACGTACAGGGAACCTTGATCAAGAGCTATGTAGGTAGTATTCGGAAGATTAATTTCAGGAAATTGACTTCTCGATTTTTCATTCTCTTTCCTACTGGTGTATTGGAAGCAGCGCCGCAGTTTAGGATCTTGGTTACTAAATCTCCATCTAAACAAGTGACGGCAGATTTTCGAAATGCAGTGGTCAAAGCTATGCCTAATGCCTCCGTGATTGATCTAGGTAGTATATTATCTACCTTGAATGACATCATTACAAAGGTGAGTTATGTGATTAAATTTATGGCAGGATTTAGTATACTTATTGGTTTGATTGTGTTGATCAGCTCGCTATTTCTTTCCAAGTTTCAACGTATTAGAGAAAGCGTATTGTTGAGAACTTTGGGGGCAGTAGAAAAGAAAATATATAGGATCAATGCAGTGGAGTATGCTGCCTTAGGAATCCTGTCTGCACTCACAGGAATCATACTAGCACTGGTAGGCAGTTATTTATTGGCCAAATTTGTCTTCGAATTAGAATTCAACATCAGCTGGTGGCCCATCCTTGGCATTTTTATATTTATAGTAGCCTTGACGGTTGCTATAGGTCTATGGAACAGCAGAGACGTCGTAAAACGAAGCCCCTTGGAAATCTTGAGAAATGTATAATTTATTTAAATAATCTACTGAACCAAGATCCCTCCTTCTTTGGTGCAGCTGAGGTATTACTTACGTTATCAGAACCAGTGTCTTCAACAGCATTATTTATGAAGTGATTGGCTACTTGTAGTAATTGATTTTTGGTTTTCAGGCCAGATTCTCTCCAGATGATTTTCCCATTTTGGAAGATAGCTAGTGTAGGCAAGCTCTTTATTTTATATTTATTTGAGACCGCTTTTTTCTTGTCCACGTCTACTTTTATGACTTTCATCTTACCACCCAATTCATTCTTTACCTGATTGACTATTGGAGAAAGTTGTTTGCATGGCCCACACCATGTTGCGTAAAAGTCTACTAATACGGGCTTGTCGCTCTTAATTACGTCTTTGAATTTAACTTTCTGCTTATTACTCATGATATATCTTAATGAATGGTTCAATAATAGGAATAGTTAAGAATCTTCTTCTAAACGTATCCCAATTAATATAACATCTAGGTTTATCTAATTGTTTCAGTTTGAAAATAATCCAGAGGATCTAGCATAATTCATTAATGCACACTCAATAGAGACAGCCCGAAGCCTATCAGTATAAAAATCAGCTTTTTCCATTGAAAATGATGATGATGTCTATCGTCATGCTCAAATAATATGACGGTAGCGATATGTAGAAATGATCCAACGACTATGGCCAATAGTATACTCATCTGAGCCATGCTAATTTCTGCAAAATTGCCAATTAAAGCACCTAAAGGTGATGATAAAGCAAAAACAGAAATAACTAAAATTGACTTGAGCTTTGAGTATTTCGAATTGAGAATAAAGATGGTCAAAGCAAAGGCTGCCGGAATTTTATGCAACATAATAGCATATGCAAAATACATCGGTGTATGATGGTGTCCTTCATGGACATGCGTATGGAAACTTTCGTATCGCTCAAGTGGTAGGCCTTCAATAATAGAATGAATGCATAAACCAATCAATATTTGCAAAAGGTAGTTTGGCTCATTATGGACATGATCGTGTACATGGCCATGCTCTAAACCACCAGATAAATACTCTAATACGAGTTGGAGAATAAAGCCAACTAGAATCCATATTCCCACACTGCCTTTCCCTACTGCATATATTTCTGGCAACAAATGAAGTACAGAGATCCCCAATAAAAATGCACCTCCAAATGCTAAGCCATACGAAAGGTTAGCTGAGGTAAATTTTCTTAACCCATAAGCTAGAGATGCTCCTATTACTACAGATAGGATAAGCAATACATACATACTTAGGTTCATGTTGCGGAATCCAGATTTTGATGGAATAATGGCCAACGCCTATTAAATAAATAGGCAATACTTATTCCAATAAAAGAACCAAGTGCAGCCCCCGCTAAAATATCTAATGGATAATGCACTCCTACATAAACTTGAGCCACCGAAACGCTAGCTGCCCACAGCAAAAATACCCCCTTGGTATATGTCAAAATACCACCTACCGTTATTAGGAAAAAACAAGCTATGGCAAAATGATTAGTAGCGTGAGAAGAAGTAAAGGAATACCCTGCTCCACATTTGATGAGAACTACAGCGGGCTTTGGTAAATTATCATTTCTACAGGGGCGATCTCTTTTGATTAACGGCTTTATTACCTTGCTGCTCAAGGTGTCAGCAACTGTCACTGTTACCACAGCACATAGTAGAAATGGAATGAATATCTTCTTGAAATTGATGCCTACTATCGCTAGAATAAAAAAGTAAAGTGGTACCCAAAAGTATTTGTTTCGCCAGAGAGGCGCTATGCCATCTAACCATGTAGATCGCCAAGTGCCGTTCATCAGGCCAAACAGCCATTCATCAAAATGCAATAAACTTTCCAAATGGTATGTGCTTTTAATCGGCAAATATACCAATAAATCCATGTTTAGCGTCTCTTAAGCGTATTGATGACAAATATAGTCTACTCGCTTTCATCTTTACAACAATAAGATTTACATTTGAGTAGAGAAAGTGGTGTAAGAATTACTTACTTTAATATAAGTACTAAAAAAGAATAAAATTTGGCTTTAATTAAATCAATTTCAGGCATTAGAGGGGAAATTGGCGGTGCTCCCGGTGTAAACCTTACACCAATAGATATAGTAGAGTGTACCGCTGGTTATGGTAAATGGGTTCTCCAAAATAGTACTGCCAAAAAAGTAGTAATTGGAAGGGATGCAAGAATCTCTGGAAGCATGGTTCAATCCCTAGTAACCAATACGCTTCTGATGATGGGTATCAGTGTCGTAGATCTAGGACTTTCAACTACGCCTACAGTAGAAATAGCCGTCCCAGAAGCACATGCAGGTGGTGGGATCATTCTAACAGCTAGTCACAATCCGAGGCAATGGAATGCACTTAAATTCTTAAATGAGAAGGGTGAATTTATCTCTGCAGATGATGGTAATGAGATACTAACATATATCGCTGATAAAGACTTCGATTTTGCAGATGTAGATGCGCTTGGCTTGTACGAAGAAGACAATAGTTATATCCAAAAACACATTAGCAAAATCATTAGATTGCCGCTTATAAATGAATCAAGCATTCAAAAGAAGAATTTTAAAGTGGTAGTAGATTGTATAAATTCTACAGGGGCTATCTCTATCGCTCCATTGCTGGATAAATTGCGTTGTGAGTATGTCTTGATTAATGAGGAAATGACTGGAGATTTTGCCCACAATCCAGAACCCTTAGCGCAGCATCTTACGCAATTATGCGATGCCGTCAAAGAGCATCAAGCGGATCTTGGAATAGTAGTAGATCCAGATGTAGATAGGTTGGCCTTTATAGCCGAAGATGGGACGTTATTTGGCGAAGAATATACTTTAGTAGCCATAGCGGATTTTATACTTTCTAAAACTCCGGGAAATACAGTTTCCAACCTTTCCTCCACTAGAGCACTTCATGACTTGACCATAAGCCATGCTGATAGCGCTTATTATGCAAGTGCGGTAGGTGAAGTAAATGTTGTCAAAAAGATGAAGGAAGTGAATGCTGTGATCGGTGGCGAAGGAAATGGAGGAATCATCTATCCAGGCTTGCACTTCGGCAGAGATGCTTTGGTCGGAATAGCCATGTTCCTTTCACTTTTAGCTGAAAGAGACAAAAAAGTGAGTGAACTTAGAGCAGGCTATCCAAATTATATCATGGCTAAAGAGAAAATTCAGTTAACAGCGGATATGGACATTCCACAAATCTTAAAAACGGTGGAAAATAGCTTTACTGATGAAAAATTGAATTTTGAAGATGGTCTCAAAATCGACTTCAAAGAAGGATGGGTGCATTTGAGAAAATCAAATACAGAGCCTATTATTAGAATATATGCGGAGGCAAAGAACGAGGAGACCTTACGAAGTCTAATTGATTCAGTGCGGGAGGTTGTAGATACAGTAACTGTTTAACTATTTGAAATGGAAACAACAATGACAAAAAGAATTTACTTTGATAATGCGGCTACTACTCCGATGGATCCTGAGGTGATCGCTACGATGACAAAAGTGATGCAGGAAAATTTTGGTAATCCATCTTCCATACATGCAGATGGACGTATATCCAGAACCTTGATAGAGTCTGCAAGAAAAGTAGTAGCCAATAGGCTTAATTGCTCTTTAAGTGAAATATTTTTTACAAGTTGTGGAACCGAATCAAACAACACAGCCTTAAAGTGTGCTGTCAGAGATCTTGGTGTTACGAGAATTATTTCCTCATCGATAGAGCATCATTGTATTCTACACACGCTAGATAGACTTGAAAAGGAAGGTGTACAAGTAGATTATTGCAAAATACAATCTACAGGTGAAGTTGATTATGACGAGCTAGCTAAGTTACTATCGGGTTCTGATCAAAAAACATTAGTAACCCTGATGCATGCCAACAATGAGCTTGGCACTTTGAATAATATCGCGCGAATCTCTGATTTATGTGTAGAACATAATGCATTGTTTCATACAGACACAGTACAAACGGTTGGATACAGAAAAATAGACTTGACACAGATAAAAGTCCACTTCTTAACCGGTTCAGCACATAAGTTTTACGGACCAAAAGGAATTGGATTTCTTTACGTCAATGGAGAAAACCAAATCAAACCTTTCATCGATGGTGGCTCTCAAGAGCGTAATATGCGGGCTGGTACAGAAAACATCTATGGCATCTGTGGTCTGGCGAAGGCACTTGATTTAGCCTGTGACAATATGGACGAACGTGTAGCAAAGATTAAGGAATTGAATATGCACATGCGCACAAGGTTGAAAGAAGCATTTCCAGAAATTAGATTTAACGGACCTGCCAGTGTAGAAGGAAGTTTAGAAAAAGTGCTCAATGTTGCTTTTCCTCCTTCTTCAAAATCTGATATGTTGATGTTGCACATGGACATTGCTGGTATTTGTGCCTCTGGGGGTTCAGCTTGTAGCTCTGGCTCGGAAGTAGGTTCTCATGTGATAAAAGGTATCTCTGAGGTTTCTGACACGCCTATCACTGGAAAGCCTGTTAGGTTTTCATTTTCCCATAAGAATACGATAGAAGAAATCGACTATCTAGTGGAGAAGTTGCAAGCAGTATTTGTTTAATGTCTAGCTTAAATTGGCTGTTTACAGTTTTATTGATTCATTAAAACTGCCAGCCTTTTTCAATTTTGTATTGCTTTTTTGAGCTTAAACATGCGACTAGTATTCCAACACTAATTTGTGCCCCTGCTGAGATGAGTACGCCATTCCTAAATGACTTCTCCTTCAGGTCATAAGAATTGGCTAATGTTGTAATTCCTGTAACCAGAAGTACGGTTCCAAAATTATTCCATGATTTTTTCTTATTTACTGATTCTCTACTTTTATAAGCTGTCACTTGTTTCAAATCAGATCTTGGTACTGAAATTAAAAAATCCTCCTCTTTTATATCAGTATACATTTTAAACATATAGTCTAGTCCTTCATTATTGACCGACATGCTATTCATATTTATTTGAATACTGTCTTTGAATACTCTTTGTGCATATCCATATATGTAAGATTTACAACAATTCTTTTCATTACTGCTAGAATACTCCATCACATAATAAGTATCAGCACTAAAGGTCTTAGATTCATCTCCTTTTTTGATGGTATAAGATTGGGCTTGGCAGAATAAAGGAATTGATAAAATGAGGAGCGTTAGAAACCGAGTTAGCATATTCTATTTTTTTGCAAATGTAAAAAATAGAATTAGATAGCCTATTAGATAAAACTTAATTTTTGCCGTATTCTTTGTTATTAACATCTTGAAGCGTCCCCAACCGCATGCGGACAGGCAAGCTCGTTTTTTTATCGCGCTTCACTTCTTGCTTACAGAAGAAACCGTAACAGTTTACAACATAATCTTTCTCAAAAGTAACTGTACTGACTGGTTTTTGCTTGGCTAATAAAATACTAGAAAGGCTTGGAAATTCTTGCTTAGCATACATGTCTTTTTCGTACATATTCTTGGTGTACATAGAAGACTGCTCTGATATAAGCTTGTGTTCAGATAATTCAAGGGTCAACTGTGCAAAAAGCTCACTTTCTGCGGTAAGACAGAAGAAGATAAATAGAAAGGAAATGCTAATCTTGATTCGCATACTTGGCCTTTTTGCTACCGCTATAAAGATCGTATTTTAAATACTTGCATTCAAGCTTTCCATTAAATAATGTAATCTTTTTACTCGGCCTCAGTCCAATACGTTTGATGGCTGACAAATTTGAAGATATCAACCATGCAGTATATCCTTGAAATGCTTGTTTAAACCGGTCTCCAATAGATTTATAGAAGGCTTCATTGTCCTCTATTTGGATTCTCTCATCATAAGGTGGATTCGTTACAATTAGCCCTCCAGGCGCTGGAGGATCAAGATGCAAAAAGTCCTTTCGTTTAAATTGAATCAATTCATTTAGTGAAATTTCCTCTGCGTTTTGTTCAGCATACTTCAATACAGAAAGAGCTTTGTCATAAGCAAATATCTGTGCACTAGTAGGCTTGATACTTCTAAAGCCTTCTTCTTTTACTTTTTCCCAAAGATTATCATCATAATCTGGCCAATTCATAAAGCCAAATTCCTCTCTTAAGATATTTGCTGGCGTATTAGTGGCTAACATAGCCGCTTCGATCACGATGGTCCCGGAGCCACACATCGGGTCCACCAAAGGCATTGTCTCATCCCATCCACTCAGTTGAAGCATACCCGCTGCCAAGACCTCATTTATAGGCGCCACACCAGTTTGCATCCGATACCCTCGCTTAAATAATGGATCCCCCGACGAATCCAAGTACACGGTACATTCTTTATCGTTGATGTGTATGTGTATTTTGATATTGGGCGTTTTTGGATCAACGTTTGGTCTTTTATTTACATTCGCATAGAACTGATCTACAATCGCATCCTTAGCTTTCAGCGCCACATATTGAGAATGATTAAAATGATGTGAACTGACCGTTGTCATGACCGCAAAAGTTTGATCTAGTCGCAATACTTTAGACCAATCCAATTGCTTTACCTTCTTGTAAAGCTCTTCGGGATGCTTAGCATAAAACTGATCTATTGGTACTAGGATCTTAGAAGACAATCGAGAGTGCAGATTGATTCTATATATTGCTTCTTTGTCTGCCTTAAATGAGACTGCTCTCACGAGTACTTTGGTGCTGCGAGCCCCTAAGTTTTTCAGTTCTTTTTCCAATACCTCTTCAAGTCCTTGTGGGCATTTAGCAATACAAATTTGTTTTGGATCGATGATCTCCATGCAGTTCTTAATAATTTAGCTACAAAGGTGCTAAATTATATGGAAAGGTATTCAATTCAAATAAACTAAAAGAGTCGATTAGAGAATATCAAAAAGAGACTTAATTCCTAAAGCACGGTCATAATGATAGCCTTCCGCATACTCAACACCAATATTTCTGCCGTATACGCTGGCTTTTGCATATTGATTGTCTAAGAATAGCTTCCCAGAGATAGGTGTCTGTGCTTCGTTTTTATATTTAGCCTCCTTAGGATTATAAAATTGAGAACCGTAAGCTTGTATAATTTCAATTTTCCGTTCCATATAGGGGGTAATATCTATTACAAAGTCAGGCTTTGAATACCGATCTTGTATATAGTGGAACACATGCTTTGGGCGCCAATGCTTTTGTGCTTTTTTACTTCCTTTGGCTGTTGTTTTTATTTTCTTTAAGCCAGATAAAAAACAGGCTCTGCGGATCAATTCCGCCGCACGTCCGTGATCTGGATGCCTATCAGAAATAGCATTTGCCAATACAATCTCAGGTTGATACTTACGGATGTATGGAATCAACTTCATAATGCTCTTTTCCAAATCAAAAAAACCATCTTTCAAACCTACATTTTCACGAGTCTTGGCTTTTATCAATTTACGGGCAGCTTCCGCCTCTTTTAATCTAAGCGCACCTGATCCACGAGATCCAAGCTCTCCTTTTGTCAAATCGAGTAGCCCCACTTTGTGCCCCATATCAATATGCTTAAGCAATGTCCCTACACAGCTCAATTCTATATCATCTGGATGCGCGCCAATCGCTAGTATATCTATTTTCATTGTATTCTCTTTTTGAATAAATCCCACAAACGCTTTCTCCTTTCTTCTTCTCTTACATTTTCCAGAATTTGGCCAAATTTCCTTTTGGTCTCAAACTCATAAGTGATGCGCGTGATAGGCTTACCATTTTTTAAATAAGTTCTGCCTTTGTCATTCTCTATGATTTCATAATAGTCCTGTTCAAAGGTAAGTTTTTTCGATCGTCCACCTTCCCTTGTGTTACTTTCGATTTTAATTTTTGAAAGCAACTCTGCATCAGTGATTACTTCTGCTTCTTCTACTGGTTCTTCCACTTCTGGTCGATTTGTCTGTACTATATCGAGTAGGTCATTTTGACGTGCATAAATATCATCAAAGACACCTTTTACACTTGGGATATCTCGCAAGTGCCACATGTGTTCTAAATAAGCCATTTCCGCTTGAAATGCATTCTCGCGCTGTTTTAAGAAGGCCGTATTTGCTAGATCGACTTGGCGGTCATAGATTTTATCTTGTTCATTTTTAATCTTCCACTTTTTCAAATTATTCTCCGCTTGATACAGCTTGATCTCTTCTTGCTGCGAAATATATTTTTGCGCATTAGCTAACTGCACCACTCTATCTCGACCAGTCAAATCATTCGCTAAAAGATTATGCTGCTTGTACAATTTTTTTGCATTCTGGAGTCGGCTAGTCATACGAACATTATTGATGTCAAGCCGCTTAGCAGATACAAACGCCTGATTTGCGGCTTCCCCTTTTTCCAATTCTTTGTCCAAATCTTCCTGCGCATCCAACTCCCAGCAATCTGCTTGTTTATTCATCAGCGTTATACCTGCAATTTCTTGTTCCTTCTCTAATCTATTTTGCTTCTCATCGGCTTTAAGCATTTTTCGAGTATTGGCATTTTGGTTATTTTTCTCGTATCGCCTTACTATCAGCTTTTCTTTTTCATACTCTAATTTCGCAAGCTCATAAGAGGTCTTTAGATAGGTAGCCTCTGCCTTAAGGTATGCGTATTCTATTTTGCATCTTGAAATACCTTTGCTGTTATCGGACTCATAGTTCGCTTTTATGATGGCAAGGTTTTTCTCTTGCATTCTTTTACGCGTTAGTTTTTCAAAAATTTCTTGCCCTAGACGGTGCTCACTTTTACGAATGAAGGCATCATTAGAAGTAGTATTCAAACCAAGCTCTTCAGGAGGTAGCGTTTTATCTTTATAGAATGCTTTTAAATTTTGACTCACCTTTGACATCAAAACCGCATACTTTGGCTTGTCTTTTACATTATCTAAATTGAATTTTTCAGTGGTGTAAGCATAGCCATCGGTAATATATCTTTTCTTTGGTCCATCTATTCGAACATTGTCGCGATTGGGTCTCTCTCCGCCCAAAGTGATAAATAACTTTACCGGTTCAGAGGCGTTAAGTTCTGTATTGAAACTGTAGGTTTGTGGCTGCAATTCTGAACCATAAATAGCCAAAATGCACTCCTCAAATCTTGGAAGCTCAGCATCAAATTTTCCATCCGAACCTAGTGGCACCAATTGATGAGTCCCTTCACTGTATATACTCAACAGTATATTCTTGTTGTTGACATCGCTAATACTCCCCTTGATAACGACCTGACCTTGAGATTTAGGTACTATGAGTAGTGCTAAGAGTAGAATATTAAAGCAAGTAAGCAGTATGTGTTTCTTCAAAATTATGATTGGCTAATGCCCTATTTTATTCTTTTAACTTATACAATCTTCGTTTTAGCGCTGATATATATTTATTTTTGCGCCAAATCTGATATTCAGTTCTATTATTGAACGCAATATTAGCTAAAAATGATTTTATGCTCAAAGCAATTTCCCCTATAGATGGTCGCTACGCTTCTAAAACTGAAGAACTAGCAGAATATTTTTCAGAGTACGCTCTTATTAAGTATAGAGTATTCGTTGAGATTCAGTACTTTATCGCACTGTGCCAGTGGCCTTTACCTAGACTAGAGTCATTCGAAGAAACAAAAATAGATGAGCTCAATCTAGTATTTGAGCAGTTCAGTGTCGAAGATGCTCAGCATATCAAATCTATCGAGCGCACCACAAATCATGATGTAAAGGCAGTTGAATATTTTCTAAAAGAAAAATTTGAGGCTTTAGGGATCGCTCAGTACAAGGAGTTCATACACCTAGCCTTGACCTCTCAAGACATCAATAATACGGCGACTCCTCTCCTGCTCAAAAATGCCATAGAAGAAATCTACTTTCCTCAGTTGGATGAACTCATGAAAACGCTTGAAGACAAAATTCAAGATTGGGCAGGCATTTCGATGCTAGCAAAGACGCATGGCCAGCCAGCTTCTCCAACGAGATTGGGTAAAGAATTTAAAGTATTTCACGAAAGAATACAAAATCAAATAGAGCAGATAAAAGCGGCAAAGCACACTGCCAAGTTTGGTGGAGCTACTGGCAACTTCAATGCACATCAAGTAACCTATCCTGACATAGAGTGGAAAAAATTTGCCGATGAGTTCACCCTTGAGTACTTGGGACTTCAACGACAGCAAACCACTACCCAAATAGAACACTACGATGGAATGGCATCTCTCTTTCACAATTTGATGCGAATCAATACGATTCTGATAGACCTTTGTCGAGATGTATGGACTTATGTATCTATGGAATACTTTAAGCAAAAAGTGATCGCCGGTGAAGTAGGTTCATCAGCTATGCCACATAAAGTCAATCCAATTGATTTCGAAAACGCGGAAGGAAATTTAGGACTAGCCAATGCACTTTTTTCGCACCTAGGCAGCAAGCTTCCGATCTCTAGACTTCAAAGAGATCTAACGGATAGTACAGTCTTGAGAAATGTAGGCGTTCCTTTTGGTCACACTATGATTGCATTTAAATCTATTCTTAAAGGCTTTTCAAAATTGATGGTCAATGAATCAAAAATTATAGAAGACCTAGATGCCAACTGGATGGTAGTTGCCGAAGCTATTCAAAACATTTTGCGTAGAGAAGGCTATCCAAATCCATACGAAGAGCTGAAGGCCCTTACTAGAGGAAATGACGAGATCAATCAAGAAGTCATCCACCGATTTATAGGTTCACTAAATGTCAATGATGAAATCAAGCAAGAGCTGTTGCGCATCAATCCTCAAAATTACATTGGGATAGTCTAGTCGGAATTAATTAGTTTCATCCTCCTATTGTTGTTTTAAAATAAGCTTGATAGTTTTTATTTGGGGTCATGCCGACCAGCCGCTCAATGCCATACTTTCGGCACCAGGCTATACGTGACTCCATTTCATTTCGGTGCCTTCCACGCCACAAGCTATGCACGCACTCCCCGAGCAAAGCTCGGTGCTCACTTCTATCCTTTGCCCGTTGGACTGTACTAAAAATTTATAGAATTCAGAACTAATCAAAATCAAAATGGTTATATATGGTAAATAAATTACAAATTCAAATTAATCACATTAGGTAATGAGACAGTTTAAAAAATTCAAAACGCCATTTCAAATTTTGCCTCTTTTGGCTTTATTGATAATTGTTAGTAGTTGTGGAGGATCAGCAACAGTAGAAAAAAACAATATCACTGATGCTATGAAAAAAACAAAAGATGCAGTGAAGAACACAGCGCAAGAGGCCAAAGAAATGACTAAAGATGCCATGGATAATGTAGCCGAAACCGCTACGGATGCCACAGATGCAATGAAAGAAGGTGCAGAAAAGTCTATGGACAAGGTGAAAGAGATGGCAGATAAAGTAGAAGAGACTACAGACAAAATGGTCAAAGAGACAAAAGAGATGGCTTCGAAGGCTGAAGAGACGGTATCAAATAAAACCAAATCAATGGCAGATAAAGTTAAATCGACTGTATCTAGTAGTACTTCAAGACCCTCTGCTACTCCTGTAAGCTCACCTAAGCCGACTGCCACAACAGCAAGTACCGCTACATCTAAACCAGCTAGTACAGTAGTAGATAAAGCTAAAGAAGAAATGAAGGACAAAATGCCGATGAAGGATAAAGAAGTTGTTAAGGAAGAAATGCCAAAACCTGCCAAGCCCGCCCCAGCAGGCGTAAATCATGGTGACTTTGACCAATTATTGCGGAAGCATGTTTCTAGCTCTGGAGCTGTAGACTATGCTGGTTTTAAAAACGATAAAAGCAAACTAGAAGCATATTTAAATCAGCTTAAGCAAAATCCAGTTCAAAGCAACTGGTCAAGAGATAAACAACTAGTTTACTGGATAAACGCATACAATGCATTTACAATCAAGTTGATTGTTGACAATTACCCATTAGGTTCTATTACAGATCTGGAAGGAGGCAAGCCTTGGGATAAGAAATGGATTAAGATAGGAAGTAAGACTTACTCGCTTAATAATATTGAAAACGATATCATTCGTCCACAATTCAAAGAACCTAGAATTCACTTTGCGGTAAACTGTGCGGCAAAATCATGTCCAACTCTTTTGAATAGTGCTTGGACAGAATCAAATCTTGAAAGAAATTTCGAATCTCAAACAAAGAAGTTTGTTAACAATACGGCTTTCAATAAAGTCAGCGCTTCAAGCGCTACGCTTTCTAAAATATTTGAATGGTATGGCGAAGACTTTGGAGATTTAAAATCATTTATCAATAAGTATTCAAATACAAAATTAGATGCAAAATCTAATATTAGCTTTATGGACTACAATTGGAAATTGAATGGAAAATAAGTTTAGTAAATAGTTAAGACAAAGCCTTTGTGAGTGTATACTCATGAAGGCTTTTTTTGTTGGGTAGCGCAAAATTATCAACATGGTTGGCATGGTTGGAAATTCGGGTATTTGTTAATTTGTTTTGCTAAGCTGCTTCAGGAAAACACCTCAGGTACCTAAGCATTTCTATCGAGTACAAGCTTGTGCAACTCGCCGAGGTGTGGCACCTAAGAATGACTAAGGTCAACCACCTCAACGAGTTGGACAAGCTTGCACTAATGAAAGCGGCAAAAGTATTTTAGATGATTTAATGATCAAGTAAGAGCTGCCTAATAGATTAAAAGACTTCAAGACTACAAAGTCTAAAAAGCTAAAAAGCTAAAAAGCTAAAAAGCTAATAGGCTAATAGGCTAATAGGCTAATAGGCTAATAGGCTAGGCTAAAAGGTGTTATTTGCTTTTCCATACTGCGGCAAATGGCTTCTTTGAATTAATCCCCCAATTCCAAAAACTCACGCGTAAAGGATGGTAAGGACTGACACGATAGTGGCAGGTCACTGCGAGCATTGTATGGAGCGATAGCGATGACAATGCTCGTAGGGACGGAACTCCTGCACAGCCTGACCTATCAAAAAAGCTGCACCTCGCATTTACGAGGTGCAGCTTTTTTGATAGGATACGCCCAAATAAAAATAATTAAAAAATGAGCAATGCTTATCTAATGATTTGAAATTTCAAGGTTGGAATTTCTTCTATTTCTGGAGTCCATATAAAATACTCTGCGGCTCCCCAACTAACCGTATTCCCTAAAATGAATCGTTGATTTCCAGGTTTTATCTCTAGTACTTGAGTTCGTAGAATTCTTCCTAATACACCAACAATTTTTATTTCTACGTCTTTCTCGATCTCACTAAATACTTCCAAAGTAAGAACATCATCTGTGTATGCTGGGTTTGGATACAAGGTCATGCTGATTGGATAGCACGAAGCCAAGATAAACTTATCTCTAGTAAGTCCTTCTGTCCCATCAAAATAAATCACCTTGATACGATATTGATAAACTTGGTTCTCCGCAAGATCCCTATCAACAAATAAGTAATCATTAAGCGGATCTTGATTTATTGCATCTTCAATATGAACTTCTTCAAAGTCAATTCCATTTTCGCTTCGTTCTATTATGTAAGTGTCCACTCTTTTGGATCGCTCATTTGTATCCCATGTAACATGAACTGTACATTTAAATTTTTCTAAGGCAAAATCTAAAACACCGTCTTGCAAGTGAGTTCTGTTTTCAACTGTAGCAAAAGTGAAATAACCATAACCAGGAATTGGTTCATCTGAACTCAGATCCGTTTCAAGCTGCTCAGGCTGCTCTGTAGAGGCCTCTACTTTTGACCAATTAGATAAATTATTGGGTATATAGCCGATCTCCAAATCATCTTGAGGTTCATTCAAAAAACTTCGCTCATCCCAAGTAAGGGTGAGCTGCGGATCATCTTGGCCAAACGTTTTTTCAAAACTCCAATACTCAAAATCGCTAACTGTTTCTAATCCGTCATTCGTTGCAAGCGTAGGAAAAGTTTCTTGAAAGTATTCTGCTTGATAAGAATTTAAATTGGCAGTTTCTAAGATCCCTAATGGCCTCAATCTTCCCTCTTTGCCAATTGGAAATCTAAATGCTGTGCTTCCTTCCTTTATAGCTGGCCCATCTATATGTGAATTGTCGGATGCGTCAAAGTAAACTGAACTTGGCTTAAACTTTATCAAGTTATTTTCTTGGGTAAAAAATAGCCCCTCTACAAAATCTAAATCACCAAAGACGGACAAATCTTTATAGCCAGAAAAAACAGCGTGATTAGCATTGTCTATTTCAAGATTAAATGTTTTGAATTCTCCGCTTAGATTTACTCCTTGTGTACTTGGCCCGTTTAAAATGAGCGTTCCAGCACCTTCATCGAGGATATCGATATTATTCTTTAAATTTCCGTGCAAGGTAAATTCACCATCATTTTCAAAGTGTTCATGATTATTTATAAAATCACCTTTGACGTACAAAACGGTATTGCTTTCTACCACTAGTGTATCGCTATTGCATAAGCCCAATTGGCCAAAGCAATTTTGTACCAAGAAAATACAAACGATATTCAAAAAAAATATTCTCATCATTGACAAATAAAGTTTGATTAAAATGTAATGATTGTAAACATAAATTCACCGTCGGTATCTGCTCTGTCCGTTCCACCATTATCGTTATCACCTATTGCCACCTTAAAGCCAGCAGCGGTTTGATCATAATAAGAAATCGCTGGATCATCATTTCCTACTCCCAAGAAGCTCATCTGGGATAGCTGGATAATATAGTTAGCATTTGGCGCAGCAGTTGTAAAAGTCACTTGATAATCTCCTTGATTTATACGAGAAACTGTAGCCATATGTAGATTCACTCCTGTACCGTCCGCTGCAACTTTACCTGCTGAAAAGACTGTTGGCCCCAAGGTAACAAATCCTCCACCATCTGATAAGGTAATGGTATCCCCTGACATAGAAATTGTTTGTAACTCGTTCGTCACGTCTGCATCGGCATCATCTACTGCATCTGTAAAAGTACCTCCACCATCTGAGAGAGTAACCGTAGTTCCTGTTTTAGATATCGTTTGCAACTCATTAGTTGCATCGGCATCGGCATCGTCTACTGCATCTGTAAAGGTACCCCCACCATCTGAGAGAGTAACCGTAGTTCCTGTTTTAGATATCGTTTGTAGTTCGTTTGTAACATCTGCATCCGCATCCGCAATATTTATTGTTCCGCCTCCATCTGACAAAGTCACTACATCTCCTGCTTGGGTAATCGTCTGCAACTCATTCGTTACATCCGCATCGGCATCATCTACAGCATCTGTAAAGGTGCCTCCACCATCTGAGAGAGTAACCGTAGTTCCTGTTTTAGATATCGTTTGCAACTCATTAGTTGCATCGGCATCGGCATCATCGACTGCATCTGTAAAGGTACCACCACCATCTGAAAGGGTAACTGTAGTTCCTGTTTTAGATATCGTTTGTAGCTCGTTCGTTACGTCCGCATCGGCATCTGCAATATTTATCATTCCACCTCCATCTGACAAAGTCACTACATCGCCTACTTGCGTAATCGTTTGCAATTCGTTCGTTACATCTGCATCGGCATCATCTACATTTAGCGTTAAAGTAGAGCCATCGCTCAAGGCAATATTACCTGCTGTATTATCTGTTGAGATGTCTTGTATCTCATTCATCGAATCCGCATCCGCATCATCTACATTCAATGTCAAGGTAGAACCATCACTCAAGGCGATATTACCTGCGGTATTGTCTGTAGAGATGTCTTGAATTTCATTGGTAACGTCTGAATCTGCATCCGCAATGTTGATCGTTCCGCCGCCATCTGATAGAGTCACTACGTCGCCTACTTGCGTAATCGTTTGCAACTCATTCGTTACATCTGCATCGGCATCATCTACATTCAATGTTAAAGTAGAGCCATCGCTCAAGGCGATATTACCTGCTGTATTGTCCGTTGAAATATCTTGGATTTCATTCATAGAATCCGCATCTGCATCGTCTACATTCAGCGTTAATGTAGAGCCATCACTCAAAGCAATGTTACCTGCTGTATTATCCGTTGAAATATCTTGGATCTCATTCATCGAATCCGCATCTGCATCATCTACATTCAATGTCAAGGTAGAACCATCACTCAAAGTGATATTACCGGCTGTATTGTCTGTAGAAATATCTTGAATCTCATTGGTAACATCTGCATCCGCAATATTTATTGTTCCACCTCCATCTGATAAAGTCACTACATCTCCTGCTTGGGTAATAGTCTGCAATTCGTTCGTTACATCTGCATCGGCATCATCTACATTTAGCGTTAAAGTAGAGCCATCACTCAAGGCGATATTACCTGCTGTATTGTCCGTTGAAATATCTTGGATTTCATTCATCGAATCTGCATCGGCATCGTCCACATTCAATGTCAAAGTAGAACCATCGCTCAAGGCGATATTACCTGCTGTATTATCCGTAGAGATGTCTTGTATCTCGTTCATCGAATCCGCATCCGCATCGTCCACATTCAA
>CALIEI010000198.1 GCA_938022165.1 uncultured Saprospiraceae bacterium
ATCATTCGAAAAATGGCATTGAATAGATTAAAATCTTTTGAAGATCCTAAAACTAGCATAAGGCGCCGATCAAGAAAGTGCGCTATGGACAATAAGTACTTAGAGAAAGTACTCCAAAATTGATGCGTTTTCCCTGGGGCATCGCCCTAGGTCAGGACAAACAAAAAAATTAAGCCCCATCGCGGGCGAAATAAAAACGGTAAGAACCGCAGTGCTGGTTAAAGCACAGGACCTTATCAAAATCTGTGTGTAGATTGATATTTGCCTCCGTATCAGAGATATTGCATGCCGCAGCGAAAAGCTGCGGTTCGTAAAAAAATTGGACCACAGGACCTCATCAAAATCCGAAACAATATAGATTTCTTTCCTCCGGGTTGGAGTCCTTGCATGCCGCAGCAAAGAGGCTGCGGTTCGTAAAAAATAAAGGTCCCCCGGACCTTTATCAAAATCTGTGTGTAGATTGATATTTGCCTCCGTATCAGAGATATTGCATGCCGCAGCGAAAAGCTGCGGTTCGTAACCTAAAATGGTCCACAGGACCATTTTAGGTTACTCATCCTTTTTCTTTTTATAGTCCCCGTTTTTCCAAGCGTCGAAGAATTGTTTCCACGCAACTGGGCTGAAGATATTCATCGGCGGAGTTTGTCCCAAGTAATAATAGGACTGTGCTTCTTTCCTTAAGTAATAGTCCGCATTTTCATTTCCATCTGCAGGCACTATTTCTCTTATTTGACGCAGACTTTTTTCTGCTAAGTTCTCTATGGCTTTTTGTTGAAGTTCACTACTGACATCCATGGCTAGAAATTCTAACTTAAAATGATCTCTACTAGGCCATGGGAATACAACCGTCTCAGGAAGATTGATCGTATCTTGACTCATCAACTGGACCACAGAATATCGGTCATCCGTAAGTGTATCTGGAATAATAAAATCAACGTCGCTATATCCAACAGCGGAAAAAGTAATCTTAGCACCCTTCTTGGCAACCACTGAGAAAAAACCATTGAAATCCGAATAAGTACCACGCGCTTCATCTCTGATCAACACGTTAGCATAAGGTATTGGGTATAGATTATCATCAGATCCATCTAAGATCATTCCTGAAAATTGGACTAAAGTAGAATCTATAGAAGAGTCAAACTTTATGTCATCAACCTGTGCTTGAATGAATGTACATCCAGCTAAAAAAAGGATAGAAAGGCCTAAAAATCTAAACATAATTTAAAAACAATGTTGCAAGTCTAAAGTTCCTTTAATTTAACAATTAGTTGCTTACCTCCTCTTAAATTTCTCTTAAATAACCCATTTTAGACAGAATTACTTCTTTATCGCTATTTTAAGTACTTCTTGCATTTCCTCAACAAAGTGAAATTTCAAGCCCTTGGTGTACACAGCCTTTATTTCATTAATATGTTTTTCATTCTCTTTACAAAGGATAATCTCTTTGATTCCAGCTCGCTTAGCCGCTAATATCTTCTCCTTGATCCCACCAACTGGCAAGACTTTACCCCTTAGCGTAATCTCACCTGTCATCGCCAAGTAGGGCTTCACCGGCTTATTCAAAAAAGCCGAAGTCAAAGCAGTCATCATAGTAATACCCGCAGATGGACCATCCTTAGGAATAGCTCCCTCAGGAACATGAATGTGGATATCTTTCTCTTTGAAAAAATCGCCTTTTATCCCTAGTTGCTTGGCATTAGCTTTCAAATAACTCAAGGCAGTTGTCGCAGACTCTTTCATGACCGCTCCCAGATTACCTGTCAAAGTTAACTTACCTTTTCCTTCACTAAGAATAGACTCAATAAATAAAATATCCCCTCCTACTCTAGTCCATGCTAAACCAACTGCTACACCAGCCGTATTCGCTTTAGCATATTTTTCATTGCCATATTTTTTTACTCCTAATATAGATGAAACAGCCTCTCCATCTAAATTGACATCATACTTCTCTTCCATAGCCACTTTCTTGGCTATCTGCCTCATAACTGATGCAATGCTTCTATTGAGTGACCTTACGCCTGACTCGCGAGTATATCCTTTGATAATTGTTTTGATAGCAACATCTTTGAGCTTGATATTTTTGACAGTCAAGCCATGTGCTGTTCGTTGTGTTGGAATCAAATGCTTCTTGGCAATTTCTAATTTTTCTTCTTGAGAATATCCATGCACATGAATGATCTCCATTCGATCTAACAATGCTGGTTGTATCGTATTCAAACTATTGGCTGTAGCTATAAACATCACCTTAGAAAGGTCATATTCCATATCTAAATAGTTATCCTGAAAAGTTGAATTCTGCTCTGGATCTAAAACCTCTAACAAAGCAGAGGATGGATCCCCTCTAAAATCTTTACCCACTTTATCTATCTCATCTAGAATAAAAACAGGGTTAGATGATTTTACTTTTTTGATAGATTGAATGATTCTACCAGGCATAGCTCCAATATACGTTTTACGATGTCCTCTTATTTCAGACTCATCATGTAAGCCACCAAGTGACATCCTGATAAACTCACGCTTCAAAGCATTAGCGATAGATTTGCCTAGTGAAGTTTTACCTACACCAGGAGGGCCCACCAAACAAATGATTGGCGCTTTCATGTCTCCTTTTAGCTTAAGTACGGCTAGATGCTCAAGAATTCTTTCTTTTACTTTCTCTAGACCACAGTGGTCTTTATCCAAGATTTTTTTGACATTCTTTAGATCGAAATTATCCTCTGTGTATTCATTCCAAGGGAGATCAAGCAGTAGTTCTAAGTAATTTAGGGTTACTGAAAATTCAGCTACTTGCGGATTTATTCGGCCTAATTTTTTGATCTCTTTATCAAAAACTTCTTTTGCTTTTAGTGGCCAATCCTTTTTCTCCGCTCTCGCTTGAAGTTCTGCCAAAGCTTCTCCTTGAGGATTTTGCCCTAACTCCTCTTGTATTGTTTTTAGCTGTTGATTTAGAAAAAAGTCTCTCTGTTGTTTTTCTATATCCGTTCGCACCTTGCTTTCTATATCATCCTTCAATTCTAAGAGTTGGAGTTCATTGTCCATCAATTCAAGAATGTACTCTGCTTTCTTTGAGATATTATCTATCTCCAACACTTTTTGCTTGATCTTCGTCTCTGCGGCTAAGTTGGATGCTATAAAATTGAGTAAGAAATTATCACTCGTGATATTACTCAACATACTTACTGCCTCAGAAGGAATGTTTGGAGATAATTCTATGATCTGCTTCGCCAAATCCTTGATGGATTGAATCAGGGCCTTAAAACGAAGCTTATCTTCAACTTCTTCATTTTTGAGCACATTGATTTTTCCTCTCAGTATCGGATGCTCTTCAATCATATCCTCCAACTGAAATCTAATTCGCCCTTGTAAAATAGCTGTTATAGTACCATCTGGCATACGAAGCAATTTCACAATGCGGGCAATAGTTCCAATCTGGAAAAGGTCATTCTTCTTAGGCGTCTCTACCTTACTATCTTTTTGAGACAAGACTGCAATCATGCGCCCTGTATCATAAGCTTCATTAATAGCCTTTATAGATTTATCTCTTCCAACAGTAATAGGAATTATTATGCTAGGAAATAAAACTGTATTCTTCAAAGCCAATACTGGCAATTCGTCTGCATAGACTTCTTGCTCGTTTGGCTCCTCTTCTTCATCTATAGAGATCATTGGCATGAAATCCGAATCCGAATCGATATTTTGTGGATAATAAAATTGTTCAAACATATTCCGTTCATCATTTCCTCAAAGCAATCCCGCTTGTGGTTGGAAGCGCCCTAAATTAATCATTTTATTCAGGCAACGCTTCAGTGTTTTTCTAATCAGTAAAGTGCCTACCATTTTTAAACTGAAAAAACGCCACTTTGACGTCTTTAAGCACTTAATCTTCATTGGTTCTTATAGCATCCAATAGTAGGCCATACCTACTATTGTTCACATTTGGCGGATTTACACCTATTCTTCTGGAAATTTACGACAAAAAGTCAGTTATCGTAAATTTTCATTTGCTAATATGGCTACTAACTTATAGTAAATGGCGCAAAAAAGGAGACAAGGCTTCTGCCTCATCTCCTCGAATAAAATTAAATGCAAAAATTATTTTACAAGTACTGCCTCTTCTTCTTCAACAGTACTGCTTTCTTCTACTAGTTCATCTTCTTTCTTGATCTCATCTACCTCCACTTTTAGGTTCTCTATGATGAATTTTTGTCTCTCGGGAGTATTCTTACCCATAAAGTACATCAACAACTTTTTGATATCCATATCCTCTTGAAGTAAAACCGGCTCCAATCTTATGTTATCATCAATAAAACTTCCAAACTCAGAAGGCGAAATCTCTCCAAGCCCCTTGAATCTTGTTATCTCCGGTTTTCCTCTCAACTTCTTGATGGCATCTTGCTTTTCTGCTTCACTATAGCAATAAAAGGTTTCTTTCTTATCGCGCACTCTAAAGAGAGGAGTTTCAAATATATAAAGATGATTATTCTCTACCAACTCTGGAAAGAACTGTAAGAAGAAAGTTAGCAATAACAATCTAATGTGCATACCATCTACATCTGCATCTGTTGCTATAACAACTCTATTGTATCTAAGTCCCTCCAGACCATCTTCAATATTTAAGGCATGTTGAAGCAGGTTAAACTCTTCATTGGTATAAACCACCTTTTTAGTCATGCCAAAACAATTGAGCGGTTTACCTCGCAGACTAAATACTGCTTGCGTTTGCACGTTCCTAGCCTTGGTAATAGAACCTGATGCAGAATCCCCCTCTGTAATAAAAATAGTAGAAGCAAGCTTGCCTTCTTCTTTTGTCTTTTTATTATCGTTGAAGTGTAGCCTACAATCTCTCAATTTCTTATTGTGCAGATTGGCTTTTTTAGCACGCGCATTAGCCTGCTTTTTGATCCCGGCTATTTCTTTACGCTCCCTTTCAGACTGTAGTATTTTCTTCTCAAAAGCATCTGCTATTTTGGGATTTTTATGCAGATAATTATCTAAATTTTTGGACAGAAAGTCATTGATAAACTTTCTCACCGAAACCCCATCAGGGCTTATATTGACAGAGCCCAACTTGGTTTTTGTCTGAGACTCAAATACTGGCTCTTCTACTTTTATAGATATAGCACCTATAATAGATGATCGTATATCTCTCGCGTCAAACTTTTTCTTTCTATTGGTTTCAAAGTACTTCTGTACTGTGGAAGCAAAAGACTCTTTAAATGCGGAAAGATGTGTTCCGCCTTGGGTGGTATTTTGACCATTCACAAAACTGTAGTATTGTTCTCCATACTGCATTCTGTGCGTAACGGCTACCTCTATATCATTTCCCCTCAAGTGAATAATAGGATAAATGAGCTGCTCAGGATTTGTCTTATTAGACAGCATATCCAGCAGGCCATTTTTGGAGGTAATAGTCTTTTTATTAAATTTTATTTTGAGTCCGGCATTTAGGTAAGCATAGTTCCACAACTGCTGCTCAACATGCTCAGCTCTAAATTTATACTTTTTGAATATAGACTCGTCTGGCTGAAAAACAATCTTGGTACCATTAACTTCGGAAGATTTTCCAATTTTATGATCCTTTATGAGATTACCTTGTTCAAACTCAACTCGTTTTTGTTTCTTCTCTCGGTAGGCTTCTACTTTGAAGTAATCCGAAAGTGCATTCACCGCCTTGGTACCAACTCCATTAAGACCGACTGACTTCTTAAAGGCTTTGCTATCGTATTTACCACCCGTATTGATCTTGGATACACAGTCTACCACTTTTCCTAAAGGGATACCACGGCCATAGTCTCGAATCTCAACGACACCATCATTGATAACAATGTCAATGGTCTTACCATAGCCCATCACAAACTCATCAATACTGTTATCTATCACTTCCTTTATCAAGATATAGATCCCATCATCAAAGGCGGACCCGTCTCCTAATTTACCGATATACATACCGGGGCGCAAACGGATGTGCTCTTTCCAGTCTAATGAACGAATATTATCTTCTGTGTATGTAACCTGAGCCATAAATTTTTTACAAATGGTATTGAATAATCTTGCGCAAAAGCTTAAGCATTGCTAATAGCAATGTGATAGGGACCTTTCCAATAAAAAAACTGTATTGATACTTCTGCTAAGAAGCTGAATTTTTAGAATAGTATCTCAAAAATCAGTGTACACAAATGTAAAAAAATTACCACAATCCTAACTGCACTCCTGTACTTTTATGATTATTTACATTAAGTTTTCTTTTAATTCGTTTTTGAGGCTTATTTCTACGCTGGAAGAATATTGGCATATTACCAGTCCCATCCTCTTCAAAAGCTAGATACTTGGCAAGATTTAGCTTTACTGTGCTATCTGCCTCTGCTTGAAGACATATCAATCTTGCTAACTCAAGGGATAAATAGTAGTCCTTTTGCTTACCGTGCTCAAACTTCCGTTCTCCAAAGTCTTTGCAATCTACAGGACTGCGCATATCATCTTCAAATGCATATACCCCTTTGATCCACTTGGCGATGTTTCTATTGAATTTGAACATCGGAATTCCCAAGGCTCTGTGAAGCTGTGAGGCAATAACCACCTTTGTGCCCTTCTTACTTATCAACACTTGGATCGAATTTTTCTGATTTGCGTAACTCATATGATTATTATATTCTTTTTATGATTACAAATATATAAGCAATAACGATTACTTGCAACTTTTTGTTTCATAAAACGAAAATTAATTCGCAAATGTGTTATTTATTAAAATAATGTAACTTATTTGATAACATATGTACGTATAATTTTTATCAAAGGCCTTGCTGACAAGCAAGCGCCCAACAAGCGGAGCGCGTAGAGGCGAAGGATAGTAGAGGCTGCGACCTTTTTTTGGGAGCAGGTGCGGAGCACGGATACCCTCGCATAGCCTGGTCACGTGTAGAAGAAGGCTCTGCCTGAGTCTACATCGTGGCGCCCCCAAATCATAAAAAGCATAAATCAAATCAACAATAAGCCTTACAAAATACTTACTTGATATTTAGTGCTTCAAGCTTCTGCGCTTTACCTTTGAGGACTTTCAAGCCCTAGGATGCTCAATAAAATACTATACCGACCAACTGATATCGCTCCCTTAATATTCTTTAGGATTGTTTTTGGCGTGCTAGGTTTTTTGGATGTCGTCGGGGTATGGGCGCACTATCATATACGTAAGGATACTTTCAACCCCGATAATTTACAAATCAAATATTATGGTTTTGAGTGGGTGCAGGCTTTTCCTGATCCGTGGATGAGTCTTATTTTTTGGACCATTGCTCTAGCTGGTCTTGGTGTCGCTGCGGGAAAATGGTATCGCTTCTCGGCCACTTTGTTTGCCTTAGGCTTTAGTTACATCTTCTTTCTAGAAAAATGCAATTACCTCAATCATGGATATTTATTTTGTGTGCTGAGCTACTTGATGATCTTTTTACCAGCGGATCGCGCTTTTGCTCTAGACCTTAAAACTTCTCCGCAACGATATAGAAAGTATATAGCTCGATGGCCTATTTTCTTGTTGAAATTCTTGATGGCGGTCGTATATATTTATGGAGGAATCGCAAAGATCAATCCTGATTGGTTGCAGGGATTGCCGCTGCGTGTCTGGCTTCCTTTCAAGAAAGATTATTTTTTGATTGGTCCTTTACTGGAACAAGATTGGGTAGCGTGGTTTATGAGCTACGGAGGCCTCTTTCATGATCTGTTTATTATTCCATTCATGCTATTTAAACGCACTAGGGTAATGGCATTTATATTATGCTGTGGGTTTCACTTGACCAATACCGCTGTATTCCAAATAGGCATCTTCCCATGGCTATCAATGGCCTTGACAGCTCTGTTTTTCCCAACTGATTTTCCTAGGAAAGCAGTAGACTATCTAAGATCAAAGCTCCATCTCATAGAAAAATGGCATAGTAAGTATCAAGGATTTCTTGCGAACCTAAATATCAATGCTACCGAACAACTCCCTGTCAAGCGAAATGCACTAATAAGTTTATTTGTCATCAGCATCATTGTTGTCAACCTCCTCTTACCACTGCGACACCATGCTTACGACAGCAATGTGTCTTGGACAGAGGAAGGACATCGCTATGCTTGGCGTATGATGCTTCGTGGCAAAACAGGCGTTGGTTATTTTCACGTAAAAGACCTCAGCAGCGATAAGGAAATCAAAAAACTATATGCCAAAGACTTTCTCTCCAAAAGACAGGATAGAAAATACAAGACCCATCCTGACATGATTCTTTTTGTAGCGCATCATGTGCGGGATATGTATAAAGAAAAATGGGATACTGATTCCGTTGCTGTGTATCCAAATTTTAGAGCGCGACTCAATGGGCGTAATTATCAAACTTACACAGATAACACTGTTGATCTCGCAAAAGAAGAATGGCATTGGATAAGACCCTACTCTTGGATACTGCCATTGAAAGAAGATAACTTTCCCGACAAGTACAGTTCTAAAAACAGCAAATAGAGTAGAAATAAATAGGTATTAAATTATGTACAATTAAGGGTATATATTTAAAATTCTTTAGATATATTTGTTGTGACACTCATTATTAATCAAAAAAAATAAATCACTATGAGCAGATTCCAAGAAGAGGTAGCTAAGTACCAAAAATCTATGGACAAGATTGGCATCAAGTATGATGCAAAATTATTTGAAAAAGTAGCTAAAGGATGTGGTCCTTCTATTTACAACAAAGACGCAAGTTCAGTCTCATGCGGAGATCCGGATGAGTTGGCACGTGTAAAGAAAAACTACTTGATCAAAAAGCTTGGCCTGAAAGATACTCCAAAATTGGACGACGCTATCAAGGAAGTTTGTGCTACCATGGGTAAAAGTAATAGAAATAAGTATCGGGCTATTTTCTACTACCTTTTATGTAAAAAGTTTAAGAAATCTAGTGTTTACAAATAAGCACTTAAGTT
>CALIEI010000199.1 GCA_938022165.1 uncultured Saprospiraceae bacterium
TATCATTCGAAAAATGGCATTGAATAGATTAAAATCTTTTGAAGATCCTAAAACTAGCATAAGGCGCCGATCAAGAAAGTGCGCTATGGACAATAAGTACTTAGAGAAAGTACTCCAAAATTGATGCGTTTTCCCTGGGCTTCAGCCCCGGGCTCTTATATTTAGCCACCTTGTGGCTATTAAATTTTATATGATATACTCAAACTTATATTTTCGTAACAGCCTCACGCGGGTACAAACGTATCGCACCTCTGGTGCTACAAACATGCCGCACCTCTGGTGCTACAAACATACCGCACCTCTGGTGCTACAGACGTGTCGCGCCTCTGGCGCTACAGACATGTCGTGCCTCTGGTGCTGGTATTATAAATTTTTGATGGGCCGGAACATGAATTACATCAATCGTGAAATGCTCAATGAATGGAAAGGAATAGAAATTATAATTTGATTTTGGTTGGGTTTAGACTCTGGTCAACAATCAATTAAAAAACAATTCGTCAAGATATTCTTCTCTAGTCGTTTCATCTTCCAAAGAAATTTCGCATCCGGAAAGTCCGCTGTTCATAATACTTACACAAACGCCATTCTCGTCATCATCTAGATGCTCTCTGTCTAGAATGCAATGGCCTAGTTCATGAAAAACGATCAGTTCTTTTAACTCCTGAGATGCTTGACTCCACACTTCTTGATCTACGGCAACTCGATTAGGCTCCTCATCCGAACGCACACAAACGCCAAGCACGCCCATATTGCCTAGTTGAACTATATTACCTGTAACTTCCTCTTGCGTCAAGTTTATTTCAAGGCCTCTCTCGGCTGCCTCTTCCTCAAATGCTATATAGAATGGTCTGAGTTCAGGAGTTACTGTAGGAAAAAGCGCTTCATCTGATTGAAATCCTTGTGGCCTTCCCGTGTCTACAGATTCATCTTCTACACATGACGCCAACATACAAAGCAGAAATAAAAGTATGGGAATACGCATAACTCAGTGATTTATACTTCTGCAACAGTTTTAAAATCCTAAAAGTTGTTCTTTTCCATTTTATTGACTTATTCTGTGCCAATTTGGAGCTTTCACGACTAAAAACTAGACTATCTGCAAGCTTATACTTGTTCTTTTCTATATCTTCAAGGGCACTCTCTTCTACCATAGCGTTATATACATTCAGAAATAAACTCAGATCAAAACTACCAAAATCAAGGTATTGTGGACAGCCTTGATATGGTGCATCTTTGTATCAGGGACAGAACATCCCGCAAAAACAACAACACGCTTTTCCCCCTTTTCTCTCCAAATTTTTATATACAAAAAACAAACACACTAAGAAGGGCGAAGCCATTCGGTTTCGTCCAACTTTATTTTCTAATCGAAAGTAACTACAAACACACTAAATAGAATTTTAACCAAGGGGCATTTACAAAATACAGATTGAACAACTCATTTTTTTTCCTACACCCCAATCCAACCTATATTTAAAAACCTCTTTTGAGCGAGGCGACCGCTTCGCTCTAAATTTCTTTTTTTTATTTGCGACAACTACTCCGTCCACAACATAGATGCCGCAGCTGATCCATTATCTGGCCTCCCGCCATCCCGCTTCTAAAATCTGGATAGACAATATATTTTACAATACCTTTGTGATCGATGAATAAGGAGATACTTAAGCTTGCCATACCTAACATCCTCAGCAATATATCTGTACCATTATTGAGTACAGTAGATACTGCTTTGATGGGGAGGCTCTCTGAGTTGCATCTTGGAGCAGTAGGCATAGGTGCTATGATCTTCAACTTTGTATATTGGAACTTTGGTTTTCTACGCATGGGTACTACGGGCATCACTGCTCAAGCCTTTGGCAAAAAAGACAGTCAAGACATCATCATCACCTTGGGTAGAGCGCTACTTGTCGCATTCATACTAGGCACAGTAGTACTTGTTTTGCAAAAACCAATTGGGCAACTGGGATTTTACTTGATGAATATCTCTGAGGCACAATATAGCTTGGTAGAGGACTATTTTTATATCCGCATTTGGGCAGCGCCTGCTACCTTGGCACTATATGCATTCATGGGTTGGTTTTTTGGAATGCAAAATGCGATCTACCCACTGATCCTGACTATAGTGATCAATGTAGTCAACATCGTATGCAGCTATATCATGGTCAAACAGTTCAACATGGAGGTAGCCGGCGTAGCATGGGGCACTGTGATCGCGCAGTATGTAGGATTTATAATGGCCGTCATCTTATTCCTCAGCAAATACAAAAGTTACGTAAAGCACTATTCCCACAAAGTAAGTCTTGAGCTCAAAGCACTACTTCAGTTTTTGCGCATCAATAGCGATATATTCATTCGTACTTTATGCTTAACATTTGCCTTTGGGTTTTTCTACAGTCAATCCTCATCCGGAGGAGAGATCATCTTAGCAGTCAATGTTATCCTACTTCAGTTTTTAAATTGGATGTCATATGGTGTAGATGGTTTTGCCTATGCCAGTGAGAGTCTAGTCGGTAAATACAAAGGGGCTAATGATCAAAAGGGTGTGACTGCAGCTATTCGCCTATCCTTCATTTGGGGTATGGTACTAGCGGCCTTGTTTAGCTTAGTTTATTTTACTTTTGGTGAGAATTTACTCTATGTTTTTACTGACAAATCAGAAATAGTAGCCGCTAGTATTCCCTTTTTGTTTTGGATGGCTTTGTTTCCTATACTGAGTACACCTTGCTATATCTGGGATGGCATTTATATTGGGCTTACTGCTTCTAAGGCAATGCGCCAAACGATGATTTTGGCATTTCTTATTTATATCGGCTCTTATATTTTGCTGAAGCCAAATTTTGGCAATCATGGTTTATGGGCGGCCCTTTTGATTTTCATGGTTGCTAGAGGGCTGATACAGTGGGTATGGTTCCGAGGCTCTTCTTTGGCTATTCAGTCTTAATCACAATCCAGAAAAACAAATAATACGATCTACTATTGCGTTATTTAAAAACAACACGTGAGTCCACTCCGGAAAGTAGCGGATTGCAAAAATCAATTACATCATCACACGAAACAAGAAAGACTTTAAAATTAGTACAATCAAGATACTAAGTCCAGAAGAACTTTTTATCTAGCATAAAGTGTGAGGGATAGTAATGATGGGGCGCCTTTGCCCCAGTCCGCAGGACCGAAGTGAACACGGAGTCATGGAAAGCCCGACCCTGACAATCGCTTCTTCAGCGAATTGTCATGGGGCACACCCAAATAAAAAATTTCATCAAAATCTATTTTGGTCAAAGAATACCCTATTTTAGCATTGAATAATGAGTCCGCTCAATAATACAAAATCAATGAATAAGAAAATCGGAATACTATGTTGCTTGCTATTGTGTGGCTTGCTCCTAAAAGCTCAAGAGTACTTTCCGCTCAACGGAGTGAAAGATGCACGTGATGGGCACTACTTACTGTACAATGCGACCATCGTGAAAGCGGATGGAAGCATGATCTCAAATGGGTCTATAGAGATCAAAGAGGGCAAAATAATCAACATCGGCTCTAGCAAAGGCACTGCAAAATCTGCAGTAGCAATTGACATGAATGGGAAGTACATCTATCCCTCATTTGTAGACATCTATAGCGACTACGGCATGCCTGAGATCCAAAAAGGCAAAGGGCGAAGCTGGCTTGCACCACAACAATTGGAATCAGAAAAAGCCGGCCCATACGGTTGGAATCAGGCATTGAAGCCCGAAGTAAATGCCGCAGAACACTTTACCTACTCCAGCAAAGGCGCGCAAGAATGGTTGAAAAACGGATTCGGTGCCCTGTCTGTACATCAGCATGACGGCATCAGCAGAGGTGCAGCGACTCTAGTAAGTCTCGCTGAAGGAAGAGTCAATAAAACCATCATCAAAGATAAAACGGCTCATCACTTTTCATTTAAAAAGGGATCTTCTGGACAGTCTTATCCTGGATCACTCATGGGTTGCTTAGCACTGATCAAGCAAACCTACCTCGATGGAGAGTGGTATAAAAATCACGGCATCAAAGAGCAACTGGATCTATCGCTACAAGCATGGAATGATGTACAAAGCCTGCCGCAGATATTTGCTGTAGGTGATAAACTCGAAGCACTGCGCGCACTCAAACTAGCTAAAGAATATGGTAAAAAATACATCATCAAAGGTGCTGGCGATGAATACCAAAGAATGCCAGAGCTGAAAAGATATAATGCACAACTGATCATACCACTAAACTATCCTGAAGCATTTGATATGGAAGACCCATACGATGCACAGATGGTAGGACTCGATGATCTGAAGCATTGGGAACTAGCTCCTGCAAATGCAGCATACTTGGCAAAGGAGGGTATCACTTTTGCCTTCACGGCTGATGGTCTAAAAAAGAAGTCAGACTATCTGGCCAATATCAGAAAAGCAATACAGCATGGCCTTAGCGAAAAGGATGCCTTGTATGCCATGACTATTGGACCTGCTAAAATGATCGGCGCTGAAAATATGATCGGAGATTTGAAGACAGGCTTGCAAGCGAACTTTATCGTAAGTGATAAAAATATATTTGAAGAGGGAAGCAAGATCCTACAAAATTGGGTCATGGGCAAGGCAAATGTATATGGGGATATCGACGCTCCGAATCTAGCTGGCTCCTTTAAGCTCAAGATCGGAAGCAACAATTACGATCTAGAAATCAGTGGTGACAATAACGATAAGGCTAAGATCATAGTAGATGACACGACCAGTGTAAAGGTAAAAACGAAAATAGCTCAAGACATCATCAGCATGTCATTCGTTCCGCATGGAGAAGATCAATATATCCGCCTCACTGGCGCTACTGACAAAATGAATGGTCGCGCAATACTAGGAGATGGTTCTTGGACAAAATGGACTGCCACAAAAAATAGTGGTGGCGAAAGTATGGACAAAAAAGAGATGGACAAGAAGAAAATGGAGGCCCCAGAATTGGGAGACATCACTTACCCTTTTGTGCCATTTGGCTGGACAAGCAAACCTAAGCAGGAGCATGTCCTCCTAAAGAATGCTACCGTCTGGACCAACGAATCTGACGGCATCCTAGAGAATGCAGATGTCTTGATCAAGAATGGTAAGATCGCTCAAGTCGGTAAAAATCTGAGTGCTGGTGGCGCTACGGAGGTAGACGCTACGGGCAAGCACGTTACTTGTGGTGTAGTGGATGAGCACTCCCATATCGCCATCTCTCGTGGAGTAAACGAATGTACGCAAGCCTCTACCGCAGAGGTGACTATAGAAGATGTGGTGGACAGCGACGATATAGATATCTACAGACAGCTGGCAGGTGGAGTAACTACATCGCATTTGCTACATGGCTCTTGCAATCCGATAGGTGGTCGCTCTGCGATCATAAAATTGCGCTGGGGAGCTAGTCCTGAGGATATGCTTTTTGAGGGAGCAGATGGTTTTATCAAATTTGCCTTGGGTGAAAATGTGAAAAAATCTCGTGCCCCGAGCAATAACCGTTTTCCAGATACCCGTATGGGCGTCGAGCAAGTGTATGTGGATCATTTCACTCGTGCCCGTGACTATAAAAAGAAAAAGGCTTCAGGTGGTGCAGACTTCCGTAAAGATATTGAAATGGAAGTCATCAATGAGATTTTGGATAGCAAGCGCTTCATCTCTTGTCACTCTTATGTACAAAGTGAGATCAATATGCTGATGCATGTGGCAGATGATTTTGACTTTAGGGTCAATACATTTACCCACATCCTCGAAGGATATAAGGTCGCGGACAAGATGGCTGAGCATGGCGCAGGTGGATCTTCTTTTTCTGACTGGTGGGCATACAAGTATGAAGTGATCGATGCTATCCCACAAAACGGAGAGATCATGCACGAGCAAGGGGTAACAGTTGCCTTCAACTCCGATGATGCCGAGATGGCAAGACGTCTAAATCAAGAAGCCGGTAAGGCTCTTTTATATGGAGACATTTCTGAAGAGGAAGCTTGGAAGTTTGTCACCCTCAATCCTGCTAAGTTGCTACACATCGACAATCGTGTAGGTAGTCTCAAGGCAGGCAAAGATGCTGACGTAGTGCTTTGGTCAGATCACCCCATGTCTGTATATGCCAAAGCAGAAATGACTTTTGTGGATGGAGTGAAGTACTACGACCTAGCAGAGGACACTGCAAAACGTGCTGCTGTAAAATCAGAACGCGCTAGACTTGTACAAAAAATGCTAGCTGTAAAAAATGGTGGTGGCGCTACACGTAAGCCTAGTGCGAAAAGACACAAGCATTATCACTGTGATACTGACGAAGATGAAATGTATTGATTTAATTATAAATTATAAATGGTGAATTATAAATGGC
>CALIEI010000200.1 GCA_938022165.1 uncultured Saprospiraceae bacterium
TCGGTATGCATACTCTAGTCGATCACGCTTGTCCTCGTAGGTGGTGACAGGCGTGCCTAGAAGCATATCCTTGGCTTCCTGATAATACCCACCGTCAAAAAGCAAACGAGCACTTAGCAAAGTAGGATTTGGGATATCGAATTTAGAAGCTTCCTTCATTGCGTTTTTATCGCTGTCAATCAAGGTATTTCCCCGGATTTCGCAGAGCCGCATATTATTTTGATAAGCAATGGTATTCCCATTGATTAGGTAATACCAAGCTAATTTTTGATAAGCATCTTTTATGAGATTAACGCCACGATAATTATTGAGGTAGCTTTCAATATATATGTCTGCAGCAGGATCCAACTTGTACAACAAAGCATAACCTCGGATAAGATCTAAATAGTAGAAAGGTAAATATTCATCCCCTTGTGGTTTATTAGCTAGTATTTTAAGCGCCTCTTCAGATCGCCCTGTACGCATGGCGATATTAGTCATGGCAAAACAAGCGAGCGGGTTTGTGCTTGGGTCTAATCCAGCTTCATTGATTGATTGCCAAGCCAAATCTGATTTATTGTCCAGGTGCAATAGCAAAAAAGCATAGCTCACTTTTGTCTCTTGCTCAAAAATGAAATCATTTTGCCTACTATAAGCCAGCACTTCTTCCAATTCACTTTTGCCTTGTGCGATAGTGCCATCTAGCCTCCCTAGTAGTTTGAGTCCCCACTTATAATTGTCAGGAACAGTACCCACGATGGCATGAATGATGCCTAGGCTTTTGAGGTTGCCCTTAAAATTTGGAAACTGCTTCGCATTATTTTTAAGCTGCCGATACGATTTGCTGACCTCTGTAAATGCAGTTAGATATTCCTCAAACTTGAGCCTGGCTAATGCCCATTGCAATTGAATTTCGGCTTGACAAAAAAAGTAGTAAGGAGAGTCTTTAGGTCCCTTCCGTATCATTTCTATACGAGCAGTCTTGTTTTTTTCAAGACGCTTAAATTCTTCTTTTTCTTCATTGATAAATATGCGAAAAAAATCAATGTAGTTTTCGATGTGGTATGTACAGAGATTGTTGGGTTCAGTTCTCTTTAGGGAGTCGATTAAGACTTGTCCTTCGGTAAGTCTCAAAGAAGTTATTTTTTCATAAGCCTCTTTGGTAAGGGGGCTATATTCAAAATAATAGTCCGCTTTAGCCTGACCGATAAATATCAGTACTAAGCTTATGCTTAAGAACCACCTTGAAATTTGAAAACTCATATACGTGAATATAACGCTATGAAATGGTAAAATGTAATATGATTGTACTACTAATGAATATAAAAAGTAAGTGCCTTCGAAAACAAATTCGAAAGCACTTATCTTGTATTCATTTAAATTTTGGGTCAACTCCGGAAGCTCCGTGAGTTGACTCAACATAGGGTATTTACTTTTCTACCAGCGTACTATCCACTAGTACTCTTCCACAATGCTCGCAAGTAATGATCTGCTTACGCATTCCTATTTCTAGTTGAATTTGTGGTGGTACTTTGTTGAAGCATCCTCCGCAAGAATCTCTATTTACAGTAGCTACAGCCAAACCATTTCTGTATGCACCTCTTACTTTGTCATAAGACTTCAAGTGGCCTTCATCAATAGTCTTTCTCTGCTTGTCCGCTTTTTTGTTAAGCTTTATTTCTTCTTTATCTGTTTTCTCTTTGATCTTTTCAAGCTCTACTTTCTTGTTTTCAAGATCTCCCTTTTTTGCATCAAGCTTTTCTTGTGCATTGGTCAAGGATTCCTGCTTGATCTCAATATTAGATTCAGTTCCTTTGATCTTCTTAGTAGACAATTTGATGTCCAACTCTTGAAATTCTAATTCCTTAGTCAAGGCCTCGAATTCTCTGTTGTTCTTTACCTCATCCATCTTCTTCTTATAACGCTCAGATAATATCTCCGCCTCCTTTATCTTATTTAGATGGTTTGTCTTTTCTACTTCAAGATCTTTGATAGCAGTTTCTAGCTTGCTTACTCTCGTGCTTAGTCCAGCTATTTCATCTTCTAGGTCATTTACTTCCATAGGAAGCTCTCCCTTCAATACTTGCAATTGATCTATTTGAGAATCAATCACTTGTAGCGCATATAATTGCTTTAGCTTGTCTTCTATTGTAATTTCAGCAGTAGTAGCCATAATTAGTTGATTTTGATAATACTAGTGATAATTAATAATAATACACTGGATTAGTACTCAATTTAGTGCAATGGGCTGCAAAATTACTAAATTTTTTCGTTATAAGCCCATGTAGCAGCTCAATTGTGTATTGTTCTGACTCATAATGACCTATATCTGCTATGATTATCTTGCCATCAGCGTCAAAAAACTCATGATACTTATAATCTGCTGTGATAAAGATGTCTGCTCCGGCTCTAATGGCGTGTTGCAGCAAAAATCCGCCAGACCCTCCACATACCGCTACTTTTTGGATTTTTTCACTAGTGATGGCGGTATGTTTAAAGCCTTTTAATTGCATTGCAGACTTTAATCTATTGAAGAATGTCTTTGGCAAGATGGGTTTGGCCAATTCGCCTATCATTCCAGATCCGACCTCATTATTTATACCCTCGATAGGTATCGTGTGATATTCAAGTGAACTAGACCCCGTGTTTTCGCTTAAAAAGCGAATCGCGGCACTGACTTCGTTCTTAGCCAAGGTGGTTTCGTATTTCATTTCCGCCACCCCTTTTTTGTTATTTGGCTTAGCGCTAAGCATGCTATGGAGATTTTGCAATCCAGGAGGGGCAATTTTCTTTCTAGTAGAGTTCTGAAAATCCTCTATCTGCCTAGGATTTAGATAGAAGTGAAGCTTGACCATATTTTGCTTTGGGGCCAAAATTTGCAGATTCCGCAACTTTAGCTTCTCAGCTATTTTGGTATTGACACCATTGTGGTAGACGTTGTCTAGATTAGTGTGAATAGCATAGATGCAAATGTCATTTTTGATCGCCTGCATGACGGTACGCTCCACATATGACTTACCATTAAATTTTTTCAAGCCCTTAAATACAATCGGGTGATGTGCAATGATAACATTGCACTTTCTTTTGATGGCTTCTTTCACAATAGCCTCGGTGCTATCAAGACAAATAAGGACACCTTTTATTTTGGTGTTTGGATCTCCTACGATCAAGCCACTATTGTCGTAAGATTCTTGATGCGATAGAGGAGCTATCGATTCAAGATATTTGATCAATTTATTCAGTTTCATGTCGGACGTATGTAGTTATCAGCTACCTTTTATTCTTGATACTAAACTAGTGCTGGAGTAGCCTTCCAGAAAAGATAAGGTTTTCACCTCACCTCCATTGTTTAGTACTACGTCATGTCCGACTATTTGATTCACTTCGTAGTCACCACCTTTTACTAAGATATCCGGGAGGATTGCTGTTATCAGCTTTAAAGGGGTTTCTTCTTCAAATACGACTACTGCATCCACAAAACTAAAACTTGCCAACATCATAGCTCGACTCTCTACATCATTGATTGGTCTGGCGTCTCCTTTGAGTATTTTTACGGACTTGTCAGAATTGAGGCCTAGGATCAATTTGTCTCCTAAGGACCTTGCTTCAGCCAAATAGCTGAGATGCCCCAGATGCAATAAGTCAAAGCAGCCATTTGTGAATACGATTTTTTGATCTCGTATTCGCCAAGCTGCCATTCTTCTTTTCAGTGCATCCAGTTGGTATATTTTCGCTTTTACATCATGCAGCATTTTCGATAGCTTGAGGATGATAGTTTCTATTAATATAGCCAATAATGCTGAAAGCAAGGATACCGAAAGTAATATTTGTGCCTAGCTGGATAGTGCAAAAAGAAATATTTGAGAATGACGCCGCGTCAAATTCTGATATCCCATACATACCCAATACGAGTATGGTTAGATAGTGATAGGACCCCATTCCACCGGGTGAGGGAATAACGATGCCCCATGCTCCAAATACAAATGCTAATAGAGCCACTATAGGTTTTAAGTGTGAAGTTGGTTCAAAGGCAAAGAAGCTACAGTAGACCATAAAGAAATACATCACCCAAATAAACACACTGTGGAACAAGAACATTGGGATATTGTCGAGCTTAGCTATACTCAGAATTCCCTCTTGAAAACCTTTCAAAAGCTTTACTACTTTTTGATAAAATTTGGTCTTCGAAAAAGCGGATCTAAATACAAATGCTGCTACTATTACGACAAGCGCTAGCGTCCCTAAGCCGATCAATATGCTCATACCTTTAGAGCCAAAGAAGTTTTTTAAAGGTTCTGCAAAGTATCCCCAAAGTTTATCATATTCCAATACCAGCGCTAAGCTTGTCGCTATCAGTATGCTCACTACATCGAGCAGCCTATCCAGCACCACTGTGCCCATTACTTTTTCGACAGAAATCTTTTCATATTTACTGAGCATGCCGGCTTTGATCACTTCACCAGCACGAGGCAAAAATAGATTTGTAAAATATCCGATCAGCGTACAAAAAAAAGTGTTGGCTAGTTTGGCATTTCTGCCTAGAGGTTTGAGTAGCATTTGCCATCGCATCGCCCTGCTGATATTGCTTATAGTGAACGTAAAAAACACCATAAATATCCAAAATGGCTTAGCAGAGGCAAAGTCACTTATTAGCTTATCTGCAAAGTTGCACTCAGCTTCAGTCTTGCCTTGCGACATACATTCGACCAGGTACTTCTGCGAAAAATCTGTGTATAGATAATACAGGATGGCCAAGCCTACACCTAGAAAAACTATAAACTTGAGTACGTTGATTAAGACTTGTTTCACAGGATTTTACACAAGTTTATTGTCATCATCAGGAAAGATAGAGATAGGTTTGAACTTAAGCGCCTCCTCATGATCCATCCATGCATAAGATATGATGATAACAATATCTCCGACCGCTACTTTTCTAGCCGCTGCGCCGTTGAGGCATATCGTTCCAGATCCACGCTTACCCTTGATGACATAGGTCTCCAATCGTTCACCATTATTGTTATTTACGATCTGCACACGCTCTCCAGCCATGATATTGGCAGCATCCATTAGGTCTTCATCGATCGTAATACTACCCACATAGTTGAGGTCAGCTTGAGTCACCCGCGCACGGTGAATTTTTGATTTAAATCTTTGTATTAGCATAATGGATGCAATTTAAGTATTATTCTTCTTTGATGGTGTAAAAATAGAGCAATAGGTTTTTATACGTATCTTTTAAGGGGGCCTACCTCCTGTAATTCCTCCGCCTCCCATCAGCACCAGGAGGTCGCTATGTTCCGTAGCTCGTTATTCACTCGGTCCTACGGACTGGCTTCCTCCGGTCGCCACCACTCCACAGCGCTAGTCCAAAAAAAATGAAAAAGCTTTATCAACTCTTGTACCAGTATCTCTTGCTTCGCGATCTTTGCGAATCTATATCTTTGCGCCCTTTGCGTGAAACGAACACAGCAAAGAAGTCTAAGCCTTTCTCAATATCATATTATCTATCAACCTCACATCCTTCATATAAGCAGCAACGCAGGCTACTACATATTCACTCTCTGAGGTTTGATTCAGACTTTGCAGACTGTTCCCATCAACTATCTCAAAGTAATCAGGTCTAAAACCGACTTTTTCAAGATGCGCATTGGCTTCCTTTTTTATTTGATCTATTGGGGTGTCATTTATCTGCTCTTTTGCTATTAACAAGCGCTCATGGATTGCCTTTGCTGCTTGGCGATCATTAGGGTCTAGCCTAGTGTTTCTTGAACTCATCGCTAGACCATGCGCTTCTCTGATAATTGGACATACTACTAGCTCTATCTCCCGTTTCTGCTGGCTCAGCATAGCGTTCACAATAGCGGCTTGTTGAAAGTCCTTTTGGCCCATATACAAGCTATTGGGCTGTACTATATCTAGTAATCTACTTACTACCTGCACCATCCCCTCAAAATGGCCCGTTCTGAACCGCCCTTCCAAGACTTTTGTTAAAGAACCAAATTCCATGCGAATTTCTGTATCTAGATCAGGAGGGTATATTTCCTGGACACTAGGGGCAAATAGTACCTCATTACCAGCTAGCCCTAGCATTTCGGCATCTTTTGGCAGATTTCGATTGTATTTTTGTAGATCATCAGCATTATCAAACTGGGTAGGATTCACAAAAATGCTGCAAACTGTCAGGTCACTCCCATTTTTAGAGGCCTCTATAAGAGAGATATGACCCTTGTGCAATGCGCCCATAGTAGGGACAAAGCCTATTTTGAGCCCCTTTTCTCTTTGACTCGACAGGTATTCCTGCAAATCTGTTATTTTTTTAAAAATGTACATCTTGGCATTTTCCTTTTGTATTAACACTGTTATAAAAAGAGTTGAAAATCAAATACTTAGCTAAAAATCCACGTTTTACTACTTTCTATAACCAATTTTGGGACGAATATAGGACATCATTACCTCAATTTTGACCCTTCTTTAACCCCTGTTTAACAGTTGAAGCCCTCAAACTCAATATGAAGTGCTTAATTTTTATTAAATTTGCATTCTTTTTTAACAAAGAGACGACTTTGTTAATCACACTGAAAAATGGAATATGTCGAAGAAAAAAGTGTTGATAGTGACACAAGAGATGCAGCCATATACTGCTCTATCCGAAGTAGCTGCGATTGCGAGAAAATTACCACAATATATACAGGAAAAAGGAATGGAAATCAGAGTGCTTATGCCTCGATTCGGTACCATCAATGAAAGAAGACACCGTTTACACGAAGTGGTTAGACTTTCTGGGATGAATATCATTGTTGATGACGATGATTTCCCTCTTATCATAAAAGTAGCCTCTTTACCTGGAGCTAGAATGCAAGTTTACTTTTTAGATAACGAAGATTTTTTCAAGAGAAAGTCTGTATTCGAAGATTCAAAAGGAAAACCTTTCAAAGACAACCCTGACCGTATGGTATTCTTTTGCAAAGGAGTTATAGAAACAGTTAAGAAATTCGGTTGGCCGCCAGACATCGTAGCATGTCATGGTTGGATGACTAGTTTAGTGCCTTTCTATCTCAAGACGGCATATAAAAATGAACCGCTCTTCCAAAACTCTAAAGTAGTTTATTCGATCTACGACAGTAATATGGGAGAGTCATTTGGCGACAAATTCCTCGAAAAAGCGACGATCAACAACCTTGAACCGGAAGATATGAAGGATTTTAAGGAAGGAGACAAAATTGCCCTGCACAAAGGAGCGTTAATGTCTGCAGATGGAGTTATAAAAGGGTCAGAAAATGTATCTGACATTGATGAGAAAATAATCTCTGGATTGAAGGTTCCGGTATTAGAGTATCACAATGAGGAAGAATACCTCGCAGCTTACCTTGAATTTTTTAACAATTTAATGGAAAGTGAAGTAGGCACAGAATAAATTGTGCAATGCTATGCAACCTTTAGGAGACAACTATTATACTTTATCGGAAATAATAACAATTCTGTTATTAAACAAATTTCCATATGAACGCACGCGTGATTAAACCAATATATTTTTGCTTTTTAGCATTTGCTCTCTGGGGCACATTTTCCTGCAATAACCCTGCAGCTATAGATACAAATCTGCTAGATTCAGATTTGTTAGAAGTTGAAGTAGACTCGGATTTTGATCTGACAGCTTTTACTGTTGAAGAGGATTCTGTTTTGGCCTATGCACCTGGCTTTGTAAGAATAGATAAATACCCATTTGGTATTTATGTAGATCCTGTTTTTGGTAATACGACAGCATCAATTGTAAGTCAGATATATTTGAACGAAATTACTGCACCAGTTTTCGAATCACCTATTACTGCGGATTCTGTAGTGATGGAATTAGCCTTAAACTTAGAAGAACCATTTTATGGAGATTCTACCAGTCTGGTCGGATTAGAAGTGTTTGAAATCACTGAGACTTTGGATGGGGCTAGCACTTTTTATAGCTCTCAAAGAACAGAAACAGAAACAGACCCTATTGGTTCTTATGAGGGAGTTCCTAATTTCAGAGATAGCGTAGTGATTTCAAGATTCAATGCGGATACAATAATAGTAGACACTTTTCCACCCCTGATTAGTTTTAGACTAGACAACAGTTATGGCGATAAAATCTTAAACGCTGGAGAAGATATTCTGGAGAGCCCAACTGCTTTTTTAGGAGAGTTTCCTGGCATAGAAATCAGACCAACTGTTTCCAATGATGGCTTGATTGCCTTTGATTTTGATACATTCAATGGCAATCAGAGTCAAAATATCAACGGAGGAAATGTTCTTGTCTATTATACACTGGATGGACAACCAGCACAATTTAGCCTTGCTATCAATCGATTGCTTTCTGTAAAATTTATGCAATATGAACAGGACTATGCTGGATCTGATGTTGATCCTTTTATTGAAAATGATTTATTAGGAGACAGTTTACTTTTTGTTCAAGGTATGTCAGGAGTAAATAGCATAGTGAGGTTTAATGATGTAGATAGGTTAGAAGGATCCTTGATCAATGGAGCCACCTTAGAAGTTTTCGCTACTGCACTAAATGATGAAGAAGACATCAGACCATTGCCATCTCAGCTTGTGCTTAGAGAAATAGATAATGGGGAACTAACTTTTACCCGAGATTTCCTATCCGCTAGTATAGGCGGAAACATATCCGCAGTAGGTGGTGACGTTGAAGATATGGGAAATGGAATCTTCAAGTATTCTTTTGATGTTTCGGGTCAACTTCAAGATATTATAGAAGATGAAGCCCCTAACGAAATAATTATACAGTCTAATATCAAGGCTGAAGTCATGAGAAGAGCAGTGCTTTTTGGGCCTGGACATAGTACCTATCCCATGAAACTTAACGTTACATATACTAAACTATAGACTTTTATGTGTGGAATAGTCGCTTATATCGGTGAAAAGGACGCATACCCTATTCTGATCAATGGATTGAAAAGATTGGAATACAGAGGCTATGATTCTTCAGGTGTTGCCATCCTTAATGGCGATATGAATGTATATAAGAAGAAGGGAAAGGTTCAGGATTTAATTGACCATGTAGGTAAGCAGAGAGTAAAGGGCAATATTGGAATAGGTCACACTCGTTGGGCGACGCATGGTAAACCAAATGATATCAATGCACACCCGCATGTCTCAGGCAATAAAAGATTGTCCCTGATTCATAATGGGATTATTGAAAATTATATAACACTGAAGGAAGCCTTGATCAAATTGGGGCACACCTTTGAAAGTGAAACAGATACCGAGGTACTCACTCATCTTATTGAAGAAATTCAAAACAGAGACAACCTTTCTCTTGAAGAAGCAGTTCGTATAGCACTCACAAAGGTAGTAGGGGCGTACGCAATAGTAGTAATGGATGCTGAAAATCCAGACATCTTAGTGGCGGCTCGAAAAGCAAGCCCACTGGTTATTGGAATTGGTAAGAAAGAGTTTTTTGTTGCTTCTGATGCTACACCAATTATAGAACATACTAAGAAAGTAGTCTATCTAAATGACGAAGAAATAGCTGTCGTACATAGAGATGGCAACCTCTCCATAAAAAATATCGACAACAAATTGCTTACTCCTTTTGTCGAAGAGCTCAATTTGAAAATTGATGCAATTGAAAAAGGAGAATACGATTCCTTCATGCTTAAGGAAATATTCGAACAACCATCATCCATTTTGGATTGTATGCGTGGTAGAATCAATGCAGAAGAAGGCTGGATAAAAGTAGGTGGAGTAGAAACTCGATTAGAAGATTTTCTAAATGCAAGGCGTATTATCATTGCGGCTTGTGGTACCTCTTGGATTGCTGGACTTATAGGAGAATATTTGTTCGAAGAGCTAGCAAGAATATCTGTAGAAGTAGAATATGCATCTGAATTAAGATATAGGAATCCAATTATCAATGAAAAAGACATTGTAATTGCTTTAAGTCAATCAGGAGAAACAGCAGATACTTTAGCAGCGCTTGGTTTAGCTAAAGAAAAGCACGCCACTTTATACGGAATTGTGAATGTTGTTGGATCCAGCATTGCAAGGATGACAGATACCGGATCATATATCCATGCAGGGCCAGAAATAGGGGTGGCTTCAACAAAGGCTTTCACTGGGCAGATCACGCTCTTGACCATGATGGCTATCTATCTGGGTTACGAAAAAGGTAGAATACCTAGACCATACTATACACAACTACTCCGAGAGCTTGAAAATATTCCTAACAAGGTCAGTAAGATATTAGAGAAAGACAGCCATATTAAATATATAGCTGGCGAAATGAAAGATGCTACCAATGCACTTTACTTAGGGAGAGGATACAACTTTCCGATTGCTTTGGAGGGTGCATTGAAGTTGAAAGAAATTTCTTACATTCACGCAGAAGGATACCCAGCAGCTGAAATGAAGCATGGTCCGATTGCATTGATTGACGAGAATATGCCAGTTGTAGTGATTGCTACCAATATGAGTGCCCACGATAAAATAGTGAGTAACATTCAGGAAGTGAAAGCTAGAAAAGGTAGAGTCATCGCAATCATCAACGAAGGAGATAATAAAATAAAAGATATAGCGGATTACGTAATTGAGATTCCTGAAACGGACGAGCCACTGACACCACTATTGTCAGTGATTCCTCTGCAACTTTTATCATATCATATCGCAGTGATGCGTGGGTGTGATGTAGATCAACCTCGTAATTTAGCAAAATCAGTAACAGTAGAATAACACCTAAATAAAATATATAATGGGTCATTACGAATCACATAACATGGAATACAATTCTCAAAAAGAGAATTTAACTATACCAGAATACGGAAGAAATGTTCAGCAATTGGTCAAGCATGCCTTGACTATTGAAGATAGAGCTGAGAGACAAGATTTTGTAGAGCGTATTATTAAACTGATGATGCAAATGCATCCGCAGAATAAGAATATGGAAGACTACAAACAAAAATTATGGAGACATGTATTTCGTATCTCTGACTTTAAAATCGATGTAGATCCTGTAGAAGGTATGGAAGTGCCTACTGAGGACAATTCATATGCAAAGCCTGATACGCTAGGTTATCCAGATGCTGTAGCTAGATTCAGACACTACGGTAAAAATGTGCAACGCATGATTGCCAAAGCTTTAGAGATGGAAGATCTGGAGAAGCAAGGACACTACGCTGCTGTAATAGGTAACTATATGAAGCTGGCCTACCGTACGTGGAGCATAGAGCACTATGTCAGTGATGAAGTGATTGTACAAGATCTAGAAGCTTTGAGTGATGGCAAGCTTACTTTGTCTACCTCATTGTTAGATAGAATCCCTATTCCTTCAAATAACTCTAGAACAAAAAGGAAAAAATCAGTTCAAGGTAGAGACCATAGAGAAAACAATAAGCGAGGATCTAATAATCGCAAAGGAGGAGGAAGAGGAAGAAAGAAATACAGTAGATAAATCCGCCAATTTCTTATATGTCTTCTCCCAAATGGAAGCTATTGAAATCTGAATTTGTTGCAGACCTCAAGATCTTCAAAGCCAGATTTGACTATCTACTCAATCCACATAGCCAAAAGGAAATAAAGGTTACTGCATTAGAGGCGAATGATGCCGCTAATGTTGTAGTACTCAATAAGGAAGGGGCAGTATTAATGGTGCGCCAATTTCGCTTTGGGTCAAGAGAGTTCAGCTTGGAAATCCCAGGTGGTTTTATCGAAGATGGCGAAGAACCCTTGCAGGCTGCTAAGAGAGAACTCATTGAGGAAACAGGATACACAGCCGCCAAGTGGAAGAATCTAGGAACTATATTCTCCAATCCAGTATATCAAAACGCAAAAATTCATCATTTTGTAGCTGAGGATATAGACCATTCTCATTCTACGGATTTTGATGATGAAGAGCACTTAGAAACACAGTTCTATACGCTAAGCGAATTGAAGAAGGCAGCCCAAGAAAACAAAATTACCCATCCGCATACCATTTCTGCTTTGACTAGACTGTTTAATATTTTTGACGCGAAGGACATTTACTAATGAAATTGTAAATCGCTTACAACCAGTATGCTGAAACCAAAGCGGCAGATCCTGTAAAGCTAGATAATCATACAATTCCCAGATTTTGATTTTTAATTGAGTCCACTCCGGAAAGTAGCGAATTGCAAAAAATAGGCTATTTTGGATGAGATTTTTTATTTTCGAAATTCAGTGATGCCTTAGCATCAGTGGATTGAGAAAATGGAAAATATCGCCAAAAGAGTCATTTTGTGCTTTCGTGACTTTTCAGAGTGGACTCAACAACCTAATTACAACATTTTGAGTGAACACATTCA
>CALIEI010000201.1 GCA_938022165.1 uncultured Saprospiraceae bacterium
TTGATAGAATAAATATACTGGCACCGGCTGGTAATCTAAACCAAGGATAGTCTATAAGAATGCCAAAGAGTAAGAGTAAGACTAAACTAAATAGCTGGATAATCAATGCATTGGTATGGTTTTGCTTGAAAATACTCATCAGCAAATTTGAGTCATAGTGCGCTATTGATCGAACTAGTCTAAACTTATACTTCTCAGTCATATAGGTTTTGACTTTTCTGATATGCTTCTTGGATTTGATCATATCCAAGTTGGGTGTCCTTCTTCCTGGAGCAACAAACTTGATTAAATTGGGCGGCGCTTTACGTTGTTTTTTTACAAAGTCTTCAATATCCTTGTTAGTATATCTTAGATATAAATCTACTAACTTAATCACCAAGATGGCTCCAATGGCAAAGCCCAAACATTTAAGCAAGGTGTTGCCAATACTCCAAAATTCAAATACAATCTGAAACTGGATGATATTGATAAAAAAGATGACCAAGAAAGTAACAGGGACAATGAAATTATTCAATGTGTATTTGCGAAATGGCCTGTTGAGTGTAGCAAGAAATGGAAACTGATGCGCTGATAATAAATAACTAGTCAGATTCCAAGTAATATAAAAACCTCCATAAGCCATACCTACAATAAAAAAGCTCAAGAAGTTGATCTTCCCTAAATATTCAGGATCTAAGAATACATAGCGTACTCCAAAGTGTGAACCTGCTACTCCAGTTATAAATAGAACTAGTAGTAACCATATAAAAATGAGTAAATGATTGCTGCGAAGATGCAATGCAAGAAGTTGAACAGGGAAAGAATAGTAAATTTTATCTATCCAATTCTTCATTGTTGCTATTGTGCTTTATGACGCGAATGGTGTCTATCTTGGTGTCGCCAACTAATTCAATTTTGAAGGTGTAACCATCCAATTCTATTTCACTATCTTTTTCTGGAATTGACTCGCATGTCATAACCAGATAACCGCTGAGAGTAGTGTATTCTCCTTCTGGAAAGTTTAACTCGTATTTTTCATTCAGGTAGTTTATTTCTAATCGTCCTGAGAATATAAATTCGTTATCGGATAGCTTGGTTTCTACATGCTCCTCCTGATCATGTTCATCCTCGATTTTACCAAAAATTTCTTCTACGATGTCTTCCATGGTGACAATACCAGCGGTACCCCCGTATTCATCTACTACACAAGCTATACTTATGTTTTCTTTTATGAAGCGATTCAGCAAGTCTCTGATCCGCATCGCTTCGGGTACAAAAGGGATATCCAAAAGAATAGATTTGATATCCTTTGGATGCTTTAGTAATTGTTGGTGGTGAACATAGCCGAGGATGTCATTAATGTCTCCATCTGCCGTTACTAAGATTCTTGACAAATTGGTTGTCTTGATAAGTTCAAGAAGTTCTTCAATACTATTTGTGATATCTACAGCTTCAATCTCTGTTCTTGGAACGAGGCAGCTTTTCACCCGTTGTTCTTCTAAGTGCAGTGCTTTTTCAAAAATGTCTGTATTGATCTCATCATCTGATTCTTTACTCGAATTTTTGATAAAATGACCCAAGTCCATTTTGGTAATTTGATACTCAACATTTTCAGTTGAAGTCCTTAATAAATATTTTAAAATAAAATGGGAGCATCTATTCATAATCCATGCGGGCAAGAATAGAATACTTTGAATGATTCGAAGCGGAATAGCGAGGGCATAAACGGCTTGATCAGCCAGATGCTTAAATATTGTTTTTGGTAAAAACTCACCAAAGATCAATACAATGAGTGTCGATATTAGTGTATAGATCAAAAGCTTTATTCCACCCTCTTGTAATGGCATTATGCCGTCTAAGAAGATTTCTAAAAGCAAAGTAAAAAAGGCAAGTGCAATATTGTTTCCTACTAAAAGGGTGCTGATAAATTTATTTGGTTTGTCATAAAAGCCACCCATGATACGACTGTTCATGGTGTCTCTTTTTTTACTAAGTTCTACTCGGAGTTTACTTGCAGATATAAACGCAATCTCCGTCCCTGAGAACAGGGCAGATAGAAGGAGAAATACAATAATTAAAAATATCAGCATTTTTATCAATTATCAATTATCAATGTTCAATTATCAATGTGAAATTATCAATGATCAATGATCAATGATCAATTTTGCAGTGTTCAATTTGCAATATTCAAATGGCTGAACAAAGTACAAATTTTTTAATTTAGCAATTTAGAGTTAACTTATTTACCAGTTCTCCCTGAACAAACCAGAGAAGAATTAATAATTGAACATTAATTCTCAACCCCCCATCTCTCCTCGAACAATCCAGAGAAGCATTCATAATTCATAATTCACAATTCATCATTAGTTTTCAACTCCCATCTCCCCCTGTGGACTTATGATTTTCCATTTAGTGAATCCTTGATCTGCTTCAAAGCCATAACCATGAATAACATCTTGCTGAGTGCTAATTTTGACAAATCTATCTGAGCTAACCCTTTGTTTGGCTTCGTCCCAAACCAACTCTTCTGAATCTAATATTTCCCCAGCTCTACTTCTCCAAACCACACTATCTTGCATTACTATTTTCTTATCCTTTTCATAGCGCGTTGCTTTTTTGCAAGTTAGTTCACTTTGAACTTTTCCGTTGGGGCTGTAAAAATCTACTGCAATACCGTTGGGGAAAACTTGTCTACTGTCACCTCGTTTTGAGTGGGTGAGCATTTTTGGACTCTTGACAATTACATTAATAATAGCAGAGTCACTATAGATGAGTTCTACACCGTAGGTAGTTTCTACTTCTACGTCAAGATCTTCTTCAATAATGATTTCTTGTTCCTCAGGAGCAGACTTACAAGCTACAAAGCAAATACCCCATATAAGCAGCGTTAGATAATAAGTACACCTTTTCATCATTGTTTATATAAAGTACGAAATGTCAGGAAATTGGTTGTTATCGAAGCAAGGTGATATCTCCTTTAAAAAGGAGTACTTCACCATCTATGAACCGAATAGCCGCCTGATATACAAAAACACCCTGATTCATAGCATCTCCGCGGAATCTACCATCCCAACCTGAGTTTAGATCGTTTAATGGAATATTGCTACCTCTCCAAACTTCATTACCCCATCTATCAAAAATCGACATTTCTTCAACAATTACTGCTGCTGGACCACCAAATACCGCTGTATTATCATTTATTCCATCAAAATCTGGGCTAAATGCATTTGGGATATAAATAGGCTTGATATCGTTTACAAAGATGGTGATATTATCTGTTGAGGTACATCCGTTCTCATCTGTTACAATGACCTCATAGGTGGTTTGTCCCGGAGGGATTAGGGTAAAATCTAGGCAGTTGCTACAACTCAATAAGGTGTCTGGAGTCCAAACAATGTCAACTACTGAACCAGCTGGAGATAGTTGAGCATTTATGTTTGCTTCAAATCCAAGATCTACCGTTTGATCAGGACCCGCATCAATAATCAATGGTGGAGGACCTTCTAGAATGGCTTCTATTTCTGCTTCGCAACCTTTAATATCTATAATGCCTATACTGTAAACTCCAGCAGCAAGGCTCGGGAAGCTAGAAGAGGCTACAAAAGGACCCTCGTTTATTGAAAAACTATACTCGGGATCTCCGCCGTCACCTATAGCAGCAAGTAGACCATCAGTAGAATCACTACACCTTGGATTTATTAAGTTGGCCAATGCTAGTTGTAAGTCAGAATCAATTTGACAACATGATTCAACAAACAAAGTCTTTATTTCCGTAACAATACATCCTTCATCAGTCTCTACGGTAAGTACAATAAATTTTTCTCCAATGGAAGGATAAAAAACATCAAACGGCCCATCTCCCACAGCGGTAGCGGGGTCTGCCCCTTGTCCAAATGACCAACTTTTTCTAATGATGTTACCTGCATCAAAAGAAGAAGCATCAGAAACCTCTATAGTTCTATCACATTCTATAGTATCTGCAGATAATATGAAATCAGCTTCTGGCCCTTCAAATGTAGAGGTGCCACCAAAGTCAATGCTAAATCCATTACCTGATTGGCTAAAGTTGTTAACTAATAACCCATATACTTTTCCTCTTTCCAAATTTACAGCAGATACAAAATTATTATTTCCAGATTGGCATCCACAGGTTTCTCCAGTATCCCCATCAGATAAAGAAAGTCCAGTTGGACCAGTGCAGGGTTCCCATTCATTAAAAGGAGCTCCTACATTTTCTCCTGAAAGCATACACCTTAGCTCTATCATGTTTGAACAATTTCCTAATCCGTTTGGTAATTCGTACAAAGCAAAATCTAGATCGTCATCTTCTTTTAATGGACTTAGTGTGAAAGCTAAGGTTCCAGGGTCATCACATGTCCAAGTATACCAAGACGAGTTAGATTCTTCCCATCTACAGGTATTTGAGTTACATGCTGATTCAGGAAGCTGATCATTAGTCAAGCCTGTTCCAATCAATTGTTCAACTACAAAGGAGGATTTATCACAAAGGATTACTGAACTTGGGCAATCGGCTGAAGGTTCTGGTACTTCATTGAAACTATTTACACACAATCTGAAAGTTCCAACAAAATCTTGATCTGCACTTACTCTGATATAATATCTAGCCCCAACAATTAAATCTGAAATGACAAATTCTACCACATTTGCATTATCAAAATCAGATGCACAACCAATCTGCGAAGGATTGTCACAGTTACCTTCGTAAAAGGCCATTTCTGGATTTACTAATGTTCCTCCCGGAATAGCACCATCTGATGCACCATTAGCTATCACGCTAACTGTGTTGCCTAAGGCAACAAAGGTGAACCAAATATCATTGTCAATATTATCCATTGAATTCGACCAGCATGTTGGACTTGCTATTCCAGATGGTAAAGAATTGACATTTGTGAATTCTCCATTATTAGAGCAGTATCCTACAGGGTTTTCTATATTGAAGGCACTATTGCAAAAATCATTGAAGACTTGTGCAGAAACCATGTTTGCAGAAAGCAAAAAGAAAAATAATATCGTGATTAGCCTATTGTTTCTTTGTCCCATGAGAGAAAATATGATTATTAAAATAACGCTATAAAATTAAGGAAAAGTGTCATGACTTCAGGTTATACTCTAATAATTAAGCTTAATTTAATAGATTGCTAGCTATTTGACCTTTAGTCCATGTTTAAACTGCCAAATCTTATCACGCTTCTCAACCTTTTTTCAGGCTGCTTAGCGATTGTATTCCTTTTCCATCATAATATACAAGCGGTTTTGATCTGTATTGGTTGCAGTTTAGCGGCAGATTTTTTAGATGGATTTGTGGCTAGGGCGCTCAATTCCTATAGCGACATGGGTAAAGAATTGGATTCCTTAGCAGATATGATTTCTTTTGGCTTTTTACCGGGGTGTATTATGTATTATCTCTTGCAAGGCGGGGATATCGATCAAATTCAATTATATGCCTTGGTAGGATTTGTAATTACACTGTTTTCAGCCCTTAGATTGGCCAAATTCAACGTAGATACGCGTCAATCAGACAGCTTTATGGGCTTAGCTACTCCTTCTGCCACTTTATTCATAGCTGGTCTATTGATTCTCTTTTCTCAGGATAAGGCGAATATGCTTTTCCAGACCCCCGTTTTGATGATGATAACTGTAGTATTATCTATTTTGATGGTTATTGATCTACCTATGTTTAGCTTAAAATTTAAAGGATTCTCATGGAAAGGAAACGAAATTCGATACATATTTATCATCTTTGCAGTAGCTACGATTTTACTGACTAGAGACTATGCATTAACAGTTATAGTTACTGTTTATGTTTTATATGCTATCGTAGCTAGATATTTTAAATAATCAACAGATATCCTAATTAATAAAATAATATTATGAAGTACAAAGCACATATCAATATCATGCCTCACAAGGAATTGCTCGATCCACAAGGAAAGACAGTTACTAAGAATATGGCTGGTGTGAATGTTACTGGCGTACACGATGTTCGTATTGGTAAGCGTATTGAGATGACTCTAGAAGCGGATGATGAAACCAATGCAAAATCTAAAGTAGACACTGCTTGCAAAAAATTGCTTGCAAATTTAATTATGGAGTCATACGAGTACGAGCTCGAGACACTTTCATAAAGAACCTCTTCATTGCTATACATTATTCCCACACCGATAGGTAATCTTAAGGATATGACCATGCGTGGTATCGAAATGCTAAAACAAGCAAGTGTTATCTATGCGGAGGATACACGCACGAGTAAGCGACTTTTAGATCACTATTCTATTCAAAACGAGGTCCGGTCTTTTCATGCACACAACGAACATGGTGTAGTAGATAAGCTCATTGAGATGATGGAGCGTGGCCATGTAATAGCACTCATTTCGGATGCAGGCACTCCAGGTATATCTGACCCGGGTTTTCTTCTCGCGCGCGCTTGTCATGAGCATAATATTCCAATTACTTGTTTGCCAGGTCCAACGGCTTTTGTTCCAGCATTAGTGAGTAGTGGCTTGCCTTGTGATCGGTTTCACTTTGAGGGATTTTTGCCCCATAAAAAAGGTCGTCAAACTAGACTTAAACATCTCGCAGAGCTACCCAATACTTTCGTTTTATATGAAAGCCCTCATCGCCTAAAGAAATGCATAGATCAACTCATTGAGCACTGTGGTCCTGAACGCATGGCCTGTGTATGCCGTGAGATCAGTAAGATGCATGAAGAAGTTACCCGTGCTACTCTTGCCGAGCTCAAAGCACATTACGAGCCTACTGAAAAAGTAAAGGGCGAGATTGTGATTGTTGTAGCAGGGAAGAACTAGTAGCTTTTAGCTTTTTAGTCTTTAGTTGTTAGCTTTTATACTCCTCTAGCTTTGTGTCTTTGTCTTCTTTGTGAACTTTGTGTTTTACCGAAACAGCTTGGCCTTTTATACATCATATTGTCATAAGAATTCTAATAAATAAACATAGCGATTATTGACACAATTAAGCTCATAAGAGGGTATAATAGATTGAACTACCTACTCCCATATGGACATCCTGACTTTTGCCATTATTATTCTAATCGCCATAGTAATTACTGCTCTAATCACCTACTTGATTTTGAGCAATACCCGTATCCATAAGTCTGCATATCAAAAACTGCAACAAGACTTACTAAATCAAAGTCAGATAAACGATCAGCAAAAAAATCACATACAAAATGTGGAATTAGCGCTTAGTGAATCCAAGCTGCATTTGCAAAAAGAAGCGGAACTAAACAAAAGACAACAAAATACAATTGAGCAAAATCAACAAGCTTCTATTTCTTTACATAAGAAAATAGCCACCCTCACGGCCAATAATGATGCACTAATCGATAAGATGGGAGAGCAGATGAAAAGCTTCAAGATTATGAAAGAAGCTTCCAAAAGTGAATTCAAAAATATTGCCCAACAATTACTAGAAGAAAAATCAAATTCATTCGCTAGCTCTCAAAAGAAGGAACTTAACGAAGTACTCAATCCACTCAAAGAACGCATTCAGCACTTCGAAAAGAAGGTCGAGGCAAGCAATAAAGAATCAATTGCAAGACACTCATCACTCAAAGAGCAAATTGTTCACTTGAGTGATCTGAATAAGCAAATGTCTAATGAGGCAAAACAGCTGACCAATGCACTTAAGCAAGACAATAAGGCGCAAGGCAACTGGGGAGAGCTTATTCTAGAATCAATACTTGATAAATCTGGATTGGAGAAAGATCGAGAATATCATGTACAACAAAGTTTGTCTAATGATGAAGGAAAAACATTCCGACCAGACATCATCATAGATCTTCCAGATAATAAGAAAATTATTATCGATAGTAAGGTATCATTGACAGCTTACAATCAACTGGTAAATACAGAAGCAAATCCTGAAGCAAGTCTTGCAGCTCATTGTTTGAGTTTAAAAAGACACATCGATTCTTTGGCGGCAAAAAACTATCATGACCTATATCGCATCGAGAGCCCGGATTTCGTAATGATGTTTGTGCCAATAGAAACGGCTTTCTCCGTGGCTTTGCAGAAAGATTCCAGTTTGTACCATTATGCGTTTGATAAAAATATTGTAATTGTAACGCCTTCAACTTTACTAGCTACTTTGAAAACGGTAGAAACCATTTGGAGGAATGATAAACAACATCGTAATGCCTTACTCATCGCTACAGAAGCTGGAAAGATGTATGATAAAATGGTTGCTTTGGTAGAGGATCTACAAAAAATAGGTCAACGAATTGGGCAAACTAGTGATTCCTATCATGATGCGATGAGAAAATTGCAAACTGGGAAAGGAAATCTTATCGGTAGAGCCGAAAAATTGAAAAATCTTGGAGCAAAGGCAAACAAATCTCTACCTCAGAATGATGCAGGTCGGGCTCAATAAAAGGGGTTAACTATTCTCTAATTTTTTATCGGCGCTCGATATTTCCCAGCCTGCTATTTGGGCATTATACAGTCTCGGAAGGACAAAGTACAATGTTATGTCAGCATACTCAAGCCAGAAAATTTAAATAATCAGGTTTCTGAGCATGGAATGGTAGTGCATTGATTTAGGTTCTTATATTTGCGCAAAAAGAAATTATCATGAGCGCAGATACATTTGAAGTCACTGGAGGAAAAAGATTAAAGGGAGCATTACAGCCTCAAGGAGCCAAAAACGAAGCACTACAAATACTCTGTGCGACCTTGCTGACGGAAGAGGATGTAATAGTGCATAATGTTCCAAATATTCTTGATATCAGAAGGCTGATCTCTTTGCTGAAAGGTTTAGGTGTAAAAGTGACCAAACATAATGACAATGACTTTACTTTCAATGCTTCTCAGATCGATCTTGATTTTTTCAAGTCAGAGGATTATCAAAATGAAGCAAAACATATCCGAGGTTCGGTAATGTTAATTGCCCCACTGCTAGCAAGATTTGGTAGAGCTTATTTACCAAAGCCGGGAGGGGATAAGATTGGAAGAAGAAGATTGGATACCCACTTCAATGGATTGAAGAAGCTAGGTGGAGAATTTTACTTTGATGAAGAAGAAAATACCTTTTCTATTCAGTCTGATCAACTCAAAGGGGCTTACTTATTATTAGAAGAAGCTTCTGTAACAGGTACAGCGAATATAGTCATGGCTGCAGCTTTGGCAGAAGGGACGACTACTATTTATAACGCAGCTTGTGAACCCTACTTGCAGCAATTGTGCAAAATGCTAAACGGCATGGGTGCGAAAATTGAAGGCGTGGGTTCTAATAAGTTGCTCATCGAAGGTGTGAAGTCCTTAGGTGGAGTCAATCACAGCGTCTTACCAGATATGATTGAGATCGGTTCATTCATCGGTCTGGCGGCTATGACGCAATCTGAAATCACCATCAAAAATTGTGCAGTTAATGAGTTAGGAAATATTATACCTGTATTTCGTAAAATGGGTATACAGCTAGAAATAAAGGGTGATGATATTTATATCCCAGCACAAGAGGAATACGAAATTCAAACTTTTATTGACGGATCTATATTAACAGTCTATGATGCACCTTGGCCAGGTTTTACGCCTGATCTAATGAGTATTATTTTAGTGATGGCGACTCAAGCAAAAGGATCTGTGTTGATACACCAAAAAATGTTTGAATCAAGATTATTCTTTGTAGATAAATTGATTGATATGGGTGCGCAGATAATACTTTGTGATCCACATCGTGCTACAGTGATAGGGCTCAACCGCCAAAATCAATTGAGAGGAATACAAATGACATCACCAGATATACGTGCAGGAGTTTCCTTGTTGATTGCTGCGCTCTCGGCGAGAGGAAAGTCAATTATAAAGAACATTCATCAAATTGATCGTGGCTATGAACAGATTGATACGCGCTTGAATGCGATAGGCGCTGAGATTGTGCGCCTATAAAAAAACACCATCTACAACAAAGTAGATGGTGCTCGTTTTTCATAACTTTATTCTTTGAGGGCACTTGAAAAGCTTTGGTTACAATACCATTTAAGCTTTAGAACGCCACATATTTTTCGGTATAATTTTCTGATCTCTTCGTTAAAAATACTCGTGATAGCTTAGGCTATTAGGCAATCCCACCCGCAAGCGGTTCTCTACGTTGACAAGACCCACAGGGTCTTATCTGCTGCGCATCACTTCGTTCATTGTCTCGACCTCAAAAAATTCTCCACGAAAACTATTGCGGCATCTTAAAACTTAAATGGTATAACTCGTTTCTATTTGGCGCTTTGTTTTTATTTGGTGTTTTAGTTTTATACAGGGATTATTTGAATCCTATTCCAATTTGAATGCCGAGGTAAGACTTTGTCCCTGCAGACTCGGTAATCACATGATTAGAATTGATAGCGAATGATAATCCGGTATTTTTGGGTTGAAATTTATATCCGATAGTTGCCAAGCCACCAATTAAGTCGATATTGTCAATAGCTAGGTTTTGATTCCCTATAGCAACTTCGGTATTGCCGCCTTTAGCGTATACCGGTAAGGCTCCAAAGCCTAATTCTAATCCGTGACGTTTCTTGCCCAGTACATAGTTGAGTTGTATCGGTGCTGTAACGATACCTTCTTCTGCTACTCTGACGGATAAAAATCTTCTTAATGAAAATCCGCCTACACCAACTTTGAAGCCAAAGCCATTCATTTTATTTTTTCTGAATCGCATGTCAAAGTGAGCACCTTGTGTAAGATTCGCTCCATTGATGCCAACTGTAATATTCTTATGTCTTTTGTTTAGGCTTTTATCTTTTTCAAATTGAGCATACGAAAAAGAAAAACTGAAGACTAGACCTAGGATGATGAGCATTGACTTTTTCATAATAGAGATTTTAGATGGTTTACAAATTTGTTTATGGGTTTCTTTATTTTGTATACTCAAGTATAAGACCAATGCTCGACGCTTACAAATAATTGAAAATTGTTTAGCTTTTTGTTAAGCCAATTGGGCGTCATTTTAAGAAATTTAAATCTTCTATAATATATGTTTTGGTTTCTATAACATGTTTTTTCTAGGTGTCTAGGTGTCTAGGTGTCTAGATGATCGAGCGTTGCGCAGCAATTTTGATTCCGAGTACTTCGGAATCAAAATAGTGATGGAACCGAGGATCCTGCTGAGGCATGTGAAATCTGTAGTAAATATTTCGTTCTAATTTTAAAACAGCCTAGCTTTATAGTTGTCTAGTGTCTATTTTTGTGATTAATAAGATAACCTAATCTTAATTGCTATAGTGGAAAAAGGATTTGATTTAAGAGAGATCTTATTGTGCTTGAATGACTTAATGAAAACGATTTATATTGTGTTTATTAAAAAAGTTGCGGAATTTATTTGTATGTATGATTTGATTTTCTAAAAAATGAAGATAAAAGCGAAGAATATAAAATTTATAAATCATCAAAATCCGACTTCTCAATTTGATTTATTACGCTTGGAAGAACTTTTTTTGCGAAAAGACTTAGACCATTCGCCAGAAGAGCTGCATAGAGTTGAGTTTTACATTATTTTATTTATAGAAGAAGGACAAGGTTGCCATACAATTGACTTTACGGATCATCAATGTTCTAAAGGAACATTGTTGACTGTGCGAAAAGATCAAATACACAAATTTTTTAAAAGTGATAATCTAAAAGGTAGCCTGTTGCTTTTTACTAATGATTTTCTAGTGAGTTATCTAGAAGATATGGAAACTCAAAAAACCTTGCTATTGTTCAACGAATTATTAGTATCTCCTAAACTGGAATTACTTGGCGATGATTTTCAAAATGTCTCTCAAATTATTAATAGAATCAATAAAGAATATCTAAATGTGAGAGATAAACATTCATTGAGTATTGTTCGGAGTGAACTTCATATTTTGATTACCCATCTTTTCCGCATAAAGGCTAAATCGGAAAAAGTTGATTTTGATAGAAAATACTTAAAAGAATTTGTGTTGTTACAACAGTTAATAGAAGAAAATGTAATAAAAACTACTAGAGTAAAAGACTATGCAATAATGATGGGTTTGAGTACAAAAACATTGAATACCATTACTAAAAGTATTGTTCATAAATCAGCAAAAGAATTTATTGATGAGATATGCACAAAACAAATCAAACGCTTGCTCATTAATACAAAGCTGTCTATAAAAGAAATTGCCTACCAATCAGGATTTATAGAAACAACGAATTTTTATAAATATTTTAGACGCCAAACCTTAACATCTCCAGAGCAATTTAGAACCATTCATTAGTACTTTCCCATTTTTACAGTCATTAAGCTATTTATTATAGTGATTGACATTAGTGTCAGTTACATCTTTGCACTATACTTTCAAAGTAAAATAATCTAAGATGAAATCAACACTAATTTTAACTCTATTTGCTTTTGCATTCGCTATAAGCAGTTGCAATTCAAATAAAGTTTCACAATCTAAAAAAGAAGTAAAAATGGAATTATCAAACAAAGAAAAAGTAGTAGCCTTACTTAACAGTTTTAATACCGGAGACCAAACTCCCATTTCTTATATCAATCCTGAAAAATACATACAGCACAATTTAGCAGTAGGAGACGGACTGGCTGGATTTGGTGAAGTAATGAAAAATGCGCCTGAAGGAGGATTTAAAGCCAATGTTGTAAGAGCATTTCAAGACGGTGACTTTGTTGTCGCCCATACAGAATACGATTTCTTTGGACCAAAATCAGCTTTTGATGTATTTCGATTTGAAGATGGAAAAATAGTTGAGCATTGGGACAATCTGACAGAGGTGACGCCTCCTAATCCGAGTGGTAGAACTCAATTTGACGGAGCTGTCGATATTGCTGATAAAGAAAAAACTACTTCAAATAAAAAAGTTGTAGAGACACTTATGGATGAGGTATTCCTAAATGGTAAAATGGATAACCTTGCAACTTTAATAAATCCTACTAAATACATACAACATAATTCTGCAGTTGCAGACGGTCTAGATGGTTTAGGTGCTGCGCTTAAGTATTTTGCAGAAAATGATATGGTTATGAAGTATACCAAAGTACATAAAATTCTCGGGGAGGGGAATTTTGTACTAACTATGAGCGAAGGAAATTTTGGTAAGGCACCTGGAGACTATGTTGCTTATTATGATTTGTTTCGATTAGAAAATAATCAAATTGTTGAGCATTGGGATGTGATACAACCCATTCCATCAAAATCGGAATGGAAAAATCAAAACGGAAAATTTTAGTTTACCTACATAGTTAAAATAGTACTTTTAAAAAGACTGCTCAGAAATGAGTGGTCTTTTTGTGTATGCAAGATCATAGATGATGCTCAATAAGTGAGTCTCTAATTGATCTTTAGTAAAGGGAATAGTGAGCTATCAGAATGAACATGTCTATTTGGTTCAACGTATATAGTTTTGCTACTATTACTAAGAATTGAATGTAAATAGGCTTAGTTAAAGAGTTTGTAACTTTGCAGTGCTTACCTACAAGATTTATCGCCGAGGGAGGCATATTTTAAATCAAAAAAACACAGCCTAAGGGCACTGTAAAAAGTAATATTCACCTTGCCACCTGTCTTAGAAAATACAAGAACAAAATGTTACACATGCATGCGGCCAACGAGTACATGTGTTTGTGCGCATCTTAGGCCTTTACAGACTAAGACTCGGTTCATTATTCTGATGCATCCAAGGGAGTATAGAAAAGAAAGAGTCGGCACGGGTCGAATCACGAAGCTTCAACTTGAAAATTCAGAAATTATAGTAGGTGTCGACTTTACCCATAATGATCGGGTAAATGAGATACTGAATAATAAAAACACTTCCCCTTTTTTGCTTTATCCGGGGGAAGAAAGTTTTAACCTGTCGGTCAGAAATAGCTCAGAAGTGAATTCATTCATGGGTGAGCATCCGCACCTCTTTATCCTCGACGGCACCTGGGCCTGCGCCCGTAAAATGCTCAAGCTAAGTAAGAACCTGCAAAAGCTAGAAAGAGTGAGTTTTGATAATACCATAGAATCTAAATTTATTGTCAAGCAGCAGCCAGCGCCACTTTGTTTGAGTACCATCGAGACTGTTTACACAGTTTTAAATCTTTTTAGGAAAGGGGAGCTAGAGCACTGCGAAACCAAGGATTTCCTTATTCCTTTTGAAAAAATGATTGAGTATCAACTCGATTTTAAGCTAAACCCTAGCTGTAAGCACTATCGTCCCGAAGAGAGCAAAGAGATTATTCCTAAGGATCAATACAGAAAAAATACGAGAAGGGTATTCTTTACTGAAGAGAGCGATTGGGGGAGTTGAATTCTTAATCCAAAAGTTACTTGATCTCTTCACTCAGGTACACTTCGTTTTAAAATAATCCCGATCGGGTATATATCTTGCTTTTTCACATGTTTTTATACCCAAGAGGGTACATTTTGATTGAAAATCGAACCAATTATACCCGAACGGGGTTATATCAATAAGAATAAGTATATTTATACCCGAAAAGGTACATTATGGATAATGATCAACATACATTAAGAGAATTTGTAAGAGGCAAGAGGAAATCTCTAAAATTGACACAAAAAGAAATGGCTGAAAAAGCTGGCGTCGGATTAAGATTTGTAAGAGAATTGGAGAGTGGGAAGGAAACTTTAAAAATGAATAAAGTAAACCAGGTGTTGGATCTATTTGGCTACGAACTAGGTCCACAAAAATATCTTCGGAAATGAAAAAGGCACGAGTATATATGTATGATAAAATTGCAGGAACCTTAGTTGAAGATGAGGAAGGATTTCACTTTACATATTCAGATGATTATTTGAAATCAGTAAATGCCGAACCTATCAGCTTAACTATACCCTTGGTGAAAGAAACATTCTCAAGTAAAGTTCTTTTCCCATTTTTTGATGGTTTAATTCCGGAAGGATGGCTATTAGATATAGCTGCAAAAAATTGGAAGCTTGATGAAAGAGACAGAATGAGTATTCTATTAGTAACGTGTATGGATTGCATAGGAGCAGTTTCGATTGAAGAAATAAAAGTAGGAGAAGATGACTAGATGTTTATACTGCTACGACAAGATTACGGATAAGGAAGAAATCAAACGAGAATTTCATCAAAGATGTAGTGTCAAATTCTTTGGAAGTAAGATCCCACCAAAGTTAGAATATACACAAGGAGATATGCTGGAACTGGCGAAGAAAATAGTAAGGAACCAAAGGACTGTTACTGGCGTTCAACCAAAGCTTTCTCTGACTAAAGGAAAAATGTCTGAAGATTCGAGCAAAGAAAAATTAACAATTGTAGGCTTGTGGGGACAATACATACTTAAACCTCAATCCATTCAGTATAAGGAGTTACCTGAGATAGAAAGTCTCACAATGCATCTAGCTGACAGTGTAAAAATAGACACAGTTCCATTTTCTTTAATTAGATTAAAGTCGGGTGAATTGGCGTATTTAACAAGAAGGGTAGATCGATCAAAAAAAAGAAAGTTCCATATAGAAGACATGTGCCAATTGACTGAACGTCAAACAGAGCATAAGTACAAGGGGTCTCATGAGCAGATAGCGAAGGCAATAAATTTGTATGCGTCAAATCCTGGATTAAATAAAGTAAATTTTTACGAACTTGTCTTACATAGCTATCTTACTGGCAATAATGATATGCACTTAAAAAACTTCTCTCTATTGAAGGGTGACAATAGTGAATATAATTTATGTCCAGCATATGATTTGGTTGCATCGGAATTGGTAGTTGAAGGAGATGATGAAGAGTTAGCTCTAAATCTAAATGGTAAAAAAAAGAAGCTTAAAAAGGAAGATTTTGATGCAGCGATGGAAACTAGTGGCATCAATCATAAAGCGGCACAAAATATATTTGATAAGTTTAAAGGAGTTAAATCAAATTGGTTCGGAATCATAGATAAAAGTTTTTTATCTGAAGAAATGAAAAAAAGCTATAAAGAAATGCTTGATTTGAAATTTCAAATACTAACAGAGTAAATTATCAAGTAATTCTAAAAAATATCCTTGAAAACAAATACCATCACCCCCCGCGACGTGCCGAAGGCACCAAAGCTCGACAAGCAGAGCGCGTAGGGATCAGAGATAGAAACGGCACAACTGAAAGGGCATTTGGACACAAGAAATCTAGTGGTGGGAAATAATCGCATCTCCAGAAAGAACTATAAAACAATCTAAAAACTGCCCTGCAAGGCGAACAGTGGATAGCTCGGCGCCGATCCCAAATGTAGGGCCGAATGCATTCGGCACGGAATGCGGGGATACGGTGGAGCCCCAAATAAATCTTGTTTTTTTTATCTAAATTCATTTGCTAACTTGGTCATACACAAAAGTGAAATCGTACTATGATATCATTCAAAGTAAATAATGAACTCAAGTCCGTGGATGTCGATGGAAATACGCCATTGCTATGGGTCATACGAGATGTATTGGATCTAAAAGGAACTAAATTTGGCTGTGGCAAGGCGGCTTGTGGTGCCTGTACTTTGCACGTAGATGGGGAGGCGGTTCGGTCCTGTTCGTATCCGGTAAAAAATGCGGAGGGCAAAGAGATCACCACCATCGAAGGGCTGGGAGGCGAGGCAGAATTGCATCCTGTGCAGCTAGCTTGGAAAGAACACATCGTGCCACAGTGTGGATACTGTCAACCGGGATTCATGATGGCGACGGCAGCTATGCTCAATAAGATACCGCAGCCGACGGATGAAGACATCAACAATAATATCATCAATGTGTGCCGATGTGGTACCTACTATCGGATGCGTAAGGCGATACATCGAGCCGCAGAAATTGGGGCTGAGAATGTGAACATCAAAATGGAAGACAATGGCAAAGGATAAGAAGAAAGGACTCAAGCGTAGAAAATTTTTGAAGTACTCTGGTGCTGGGCTGGCATTGATGTTGGGCGGTACTTGGCTAGCGAGAAATCCGATTAGGCGAAATATATTTAAAAGTGGCGAAGTAACTATTGGACCATACATCGGAGATACTTCGCCTCTGTTATGGTTAGAGATTTCGCCGAAGAATGACATCTTTTTGCATAGTTCCAAAGTGGAAATGGGGCAAGGTACTTTCACGGGCTTGGCTCAGTTGGTGGCAGAAGAGTTGGAGGTGGCACTGGATAAAATAAAAGTAGTGCATGCACAGACTAAGTCTGGAAACATGGATGGGTTTGCGACAGGTGGGAGTATGTCTATACCGACACTATGGAAACCGCTGCGAGAGATGGCGGCAATCATGCGGGAGATGATGCGCACCAAGGCTGCCGAAAAATTGGGTGTGAAAGCCACTTCGCTTAATTTGAATCAGGGTGTGTTTTCTGCCAATGGAAAATCTATGACTTTTGGCGAAGCGGTCGATGGGGTATCAGAATGGGATATACCTGATGCGCCTGCTTTGAAACCTAGGTCTGAATTTAAGGTGATAGGTAAGGCGCTGCCTCGAATAGACTTGCATGATAAGGTGATCGGTGCGCCGATTTTTGGAATGGATGCTTCTTATCCTGATATGTTGTATGCTTCTGTCGTGCGACCGCAGTTGGTGGACGCGCAGATGTCAAACTTCGATATCAGTGAAGCAGAAAAAATGCCCGGGGTAGTAAAAGTGGTTGCGGAAAATGACTTGGTGGCAGTCGTGGCAAAGTCGCAGACTGAAGCAGACAATGCGCGTCAGAAAATAAAATACGACTACACGACTAATAGAGATTGGAATCTGTCGGATGTAGTGGAGACGATCAAGGTAGGCAACGGGGCCAAGACGGTTATTCAAAAAGAAGGCAAGGCGGTAGATGACTTAGATGGGGAGTTGATCAGCATGGAGTTTAGATCTCCGATCGGTGCGCATGCGCAGATGGAGCCAAACGGAGCGGTCGCCAATTTTCATGATGGACAGGTAGATATAAAAGTGTCTACGCAGGTGCCTAAATTTACAAGAAATGCGGTCGCCAAGGCTTTGGGAATTTCTAAGAGTAAGGTGAATATCATCCCGACATATTTAGGCGGCGGATTTGGTAGGAGATTGCACACGCCCAATGCCATACAGGCGGCGCGATTGTCTAGAGCAGTGGGCAAACCAGTCAAGTCATTTTTGGATCGACAACAAGAATTTCAAAACGATACTTTCCGTCCTCCATCACATCACGTCATGAAGGCTAAGATCTCGGACAGTGGTGAGATACTTGGCGTAGAGCATCACTTGGCTGGTGGAGATACTTTGTTCAATTATCCGATTCTGCCGAGTATCGCAAATGCTGCTATCCGCGCAGATATAGGATCTATCAGAGGCGGCTCGATAATGTATGACGGTTTGCCGAATTATCGTGCGATCTATTATCATTCGGACTTGCCTTTTGCGACGAGTTTCTGGCGGAGCCTTGGACTCTTGGCGAATACTTTTGCGATAGAGAGTTTTATCGATGAGCTTGCATTAAAGACCAAGCAGAATCCTGTAGAGCTAAGACTTAAAAATCTGACTAGTGAAGATCCACATAAGATTCGTATAAGTAATGTGATAAAATCAGCCGCAGAAAAATCTGGCTATACAGATGAAGTGCGCGATGGACGTGCGATGGGTTTTGCCGCTTCGATTGATGCCGGCACGCCATGTGCGCAAGTTGTCGAGGTGTCTATAGTCGATGAGGAGATCAAGGTACACAAGGTGACTGCTGTGATGGATTGTGGCATCGCGGTCAATCCCGATCAGGTGCGTGCTCAGGTGGAGGGTTGTATATGTATGGGGATCAGCGCATCACTCTACGAACAAATGAATCTAAAAAATAATAAACTCTTTCCGATTATTTATGGCCCTTATCAAATGGCGCTGATGCGTGATGCACCCAAGGAGATAGATGTACACTTGATCGAGGGAGCTGATTTTGCCGGGCCAGTAGGGGAGCCTCCACTCGGACCGATTGGTGCTGCGATTGGCAATGCAGTGCGCAGGTTGACAGGAAAGCGCTTGACGGAGTTGCCGATGGCTTTGAGCTAATTATAAATTATAAATGGTGAATTATAAATGGCTGTACTGGAGTGTTCGGTTTATTGTATTTATTAATTGGAAAATAGAAATGGTATGATTGCTAAGATACTCTTGTACTTTGTTTTCTTGTTCGTTCCTTTGGTTCCTCTTTTTATGCCAACTGAGTTTAGCTATAGTATAAGCAGATACCTTTATATCATTCATATATTGATATGCATAATATTGTTCTTCTATATTGGTACAGTAGAAGTTGTAGCGGATAAAGGTGTTCGTAAAAAGAATTTAATCATCAAAGGTTCTATCTTGCTTGGCTTGAGTTTATTTGGTTTTTTGGCAGGGCCATCTGTGTTGATGCATTATCAGATCAATAAGTTTGACAAGATTATTAAAGAAGCAAATTTTCAAGATAAGGCAATAAGCCATGAGCAAAAAATTGTTAGCCCTACTTCATACAGTATTCGAAATATTCACTTAG
>CALIEI010000202.1 GCA_938022165.1 uncultured Saprospiraceae bacterium
AAATGATGCGGAGCAATTTTGATCTAGTAGATCAAAATAATGAAGGAACCAATGCAAACTTGCATTGGCTAGAACCATTTCAAAAAAAATATCGCCAAAAGAGTCATTTTGTGCTTTCGTGACTTTTCGGAGTGGACTCATAACTCAATATTACATGCTCAACTAGACAAAGCCAATCCTCAATGGAGCTGACTTGTTTTCATTTCTTAAGAACTTGAAAGCAAATACTGCATACTTGTTTGATAATATTAATTTATCGAAACATCCATGTCACAAATATTCGTTATTTTATAGAATTGAAAGCACGGAAAATCTGAAGTTGTAGGTAATAATCAACCTATAATTTAAACAGCATGGATGCACATAAGCCTAGTACTAGATCTACCAAAGATATAATTGTAAGGGATACATATATCACGGGTGGTGATGAACAAGAATTAAAGAGAGCTGAAAACCATCTAGTATTTATCGATGCGGCAACACAAGGTTTAGAGGAAATCAATACAAGCATAGAAAATCTAGATCATTTAGCACTAGCTGAAAGTATCAGAAAAATTAAACCTTCGATCATTTCTATGGGATATGGCCCGCTTTATAGTCATGCCACTGCGCTAGAAAATGAATTCACAAATCAGATAATCTCGCATCCTAGACCGTGCCTTGAGGATTTTTTAGTAGAAGTTAAAATGGCGATTGGAAATGCCAATACGCAGCTTGAAGGAATGAGAGTAGCCTTAATCTAGGAAGCCATATAAACACATAAAAAAAAGCTTGCTGTTAAAAAACAGCAAGCTTTTTTTATTTAAGCAATAATGATCTCAATACTAGCAGTGCGCTTCAAACGCTTGGACTAGATTATCAGCTATCATTTGTGCCGTTCTTCCTTCTATTTCATGTCTTTCGATCATGTGTACTAACTTTCCTGCTTTAAATAAAGCAATAGAAGGAGAAGAAGGAGGATAAGGTAACATCAATTCTCTAGCTCTATTCACTGCTTCAACATCAAAACCTGCCATTACTGTCGTAACTACATCAGGCTTTTTGCCAGTTTGAACCGCAAATTTTGCTGCTGGGCGAGCATTAGCTGCTGCACAACCACATACAGAATTAACTACTAACAACGTAGTGCCATCTGAATTAACCGCTGCGTCAACTTCCGCTGCGTTAGAGAGTCCCTTAAATCCGTTATCTGTGAGGTCTTTTACATAAGGAGCGACCAAGTCTGCTGGATACATATTTCTGATTTTTACTTTATATTTGTGCAAAATTACAAAATGAACGATTAATTTTGCCAATTCATCGTAAACTTACCCTAAAAAAGGCTTATTTCTTACCTAAGAGCGATCTATAATCTAAAGTTGAAGCTATTGAAATTGAATCTAATTAAAACGTCCACATTGGTAACACTTATATTTATAAGCTTGTTGCGATGCACATCTGATAAAACACCCATCATCAATACAGCAGATGACTGTGATAATATAATAGCTACCTACGATCTGAATATCAAACCAATAATAGATAATAGTTGTGCGCTTAGCGGTTGTCATGTTAATGGAGGGGATGGACCAGGCGTGTATGTCAACTATAATAATATAGTCCCTTTCTTAGAGGATGGTTCCTTCGAAAGAAGAACTATTGATCAAAAAGACGACCCGCTGATTGGGATGCCTCCCAAATGGTCTACCAATGGCGCTCCTACAGAATTAAGCGAAGAAGACCTGCTCCTAGTAAGATGCTGGCTTGAACAAGGCTACCCTGAATCATAATTAAACCCATAAGAATTACAATCAATGACATTTTATAAAAAACTATTTCTTTTTCTATTGTGTGCATGTGCATCAATAAGCTACGCCCAGGATAAAGAATTTATACATGATGCATTTAAAGACACTAGAGTCATCAATAGCCACTCAGTAGAAACCTTGGCCAAGCATCAACTAGATGTAAGAATTTCGCATCGCTTTGGTGACTTCGCTGGAGACAGAGGAGGCTGGCCCAATTTCTATGGTCTAGAATCTGCAGCTGATGTCTTGATTGGAGCGGATTATGGTGTTACAGATAATTTCACCGTTGGCCTGAATCGAACTAAAGGCGTAGGTGTGATGTCTAGATTGATAAACTTAAGTCTCAAGCATCGATTGACTCGCCAGTCCGCCGGCGTCAATCCATTTAGCATTACTTTTCTTGGAGAGCTGAGTGTCACTACCCTACCAAGTAGTGACGATCCAACTTCTATATTATTTTTTGATGTCTTTTCTCATCGATTTATCTATTCATCACAAGTTTTGATTGCAACTGTGATTGGCAATAAATTCACTATTCAAGTCAGCCCAGGCTATGTGCATAGAAATTTGGTAGACGCACTTGATGTCAACGGATTTTTCAATGTTGGCCTTCAAGCTAAGTACCAATTCAATAAAGCATTTGCGCTCATTTTTGATGGGACAGCTCTATTCACCGACACCAGAACAGCAGATACTGGTCATCATTTGCCTATTGGATTTGGGCTAGAGTTTGATACAGGAGGGCATGTATTCCAGATCAATGCTACCAATGCTACTGGGCTTGCCACAGGTGATTACATTCCGAATACCAGAGGCAATTGGGCGGATGGAGAGTTCCGTTTAGGATTTACAATTTCAAGATTATTCAACCTTTAATTTTAAAAGCAAATCGTGAAATTAATCATCAGTTTATTTATTAGCTTTTTTGTTTTATTTTTGGGTTGGTTCCAAACGCCCAATGATGTACTCAAGATCAAACCTCAAGATAAGGTTACCGAAGTACTTCGCAAGTTAGGTGATACTCCACTCAAGCATGTAGCCTCCGCCCCTAGCAACAAGGATATTGAATTAGGTAAGCGACTGTTTCACGATGGCTTTTCCTTGACCCGCAATGGTAAACGAGCAAAAAGACTCAGCAAGCATTTTGTTTGTACCTCTTGCCACAACGTCGAAAAAGAATTCAGCAACCCACTAGAAAACGATCCACAAGAAAGGCTGAACTATGCAGCTCAAAATAAACTCCCTTTTCTACAAGGTAGCAGTATGTATGGCGCTATCAATAGGACAACCTACTACAACGGTGACTACTACAAGAAATATGGCGACCTCGTTTATCCTGCGCGTAAAGATTTGAAAGAAGCCATTCAGCTTTGTGCTATCGAATGCGCGCAAGGTCGTAGACTAAAAAATTGGGAAATCAATGCACTCCTTGCCTATGTTTGGACACTTGGATATAGGATAGAAGATCTGAACCTTACCAAGGAAGAACTCAGAACCGTAGACGCTGCGCTAGGAGATAAAGGCACAGCGACTGAAGCGATTGCTTTGCTCAAGTCAAAATACCTAGATCATTCTCCTGCCACTTTTATTAAACCTCCAGAGAATTTAATGGATGGTTACCAACTACAAGGTAATGCAGACAATGGTAGAAATATCTATGAACTCAGCTGTCTTCATTGCCACGAAAAAGGACGCTATTCATTTTTCAAACTTGATAAAACAAAAGATTCTGCCAAGTATCTTTATAACAATCTTGACAATCATCATCACTCCTCATTCTATCAAGTAGGTCGATACGGCACCCCACCAAAACCGGGTAAGAAGGCATATATGCCGCAGTACACGGAAGAGAAAATGAGCAATCAACAGATGGAAGATTTGCGCGCTTATATTAAGCAAAGTGCTGGAAAGTAGATTTTTTGGGCTAGGTTTAAGGTGCTAGGGACAAGGGACAAGCATTTAG
>CALIEI010000203.1 GCA_938022165.1 uncultured Saprospiraceae bacterium
ATATATCAAAGATACTGTGCTTCGTACCGAGCAAGGGTTTACATTCAAAGGTGAAGAGACTTTAGATTGCGGAATGTATCTGATCATTTTACCACCCGAGAATAGATACTTTCAATTTCTTGTCAATGATTCAGACCAGGAATTTAGCTTAACGACTTCAGAAGATAATCCAGTAAGAGATATTGAATTTCAAGGTTCAGAAGAGAATGAGTTGTTTTACTCTTATTTGAAGTTTATCAGTGAACAGACTCCCAAGGCGCAAAAGCTAAATGAAGAGATTCAGGCTGCAAAAGCAGCAAACGAGGATTTTGAAAAACTCCAAACCAAGCTAGAAAAAGTAAACAATGAAGTCAAGGACTTTCAGCTAAAAGTAATGGAAGATCACCCTACTACTTTAACGGCTAGGGTTATAAAATCGAGTAGAGAAATTGAAGTGCCGGAGTTTGATCTAAGTACGGACCAGGGCAAAAGAGAACGATATAGATATTTAAGAAAGCATTGGTTGGATAACTTAGATCTTAGCGATCCATGTCTTATAAGAACTTCACTCTTGCATGATAAAGTGATGACTTACCTCGAAAAACTTACACCCCAGATTCCTGACACTATTAATGCAGCTATAGATTATGTTATCGAGAAAGCATCAGGAAATGAAAAAACAAAACAAAATTGGCTGAGCACACTACTTAATAAATATGCTAATAGCAAAATCATAGGTATGGATGGCGTGTATGTACATTTGGTATTGAACTACTATGCAAAAGGCGACACACCATGGGTAGATGAGGAAAAGATTTTAGAGATGGTAGATAATGCTACCAAATTAGATCCCTTGCTAATCGGAAAGATAGCACCTGAGATAGCATTGCCACTATTGGATATCGAGGGCACTATCGCTAAGGACTCTCTAGAAGAAGACGAGCATAAAAAGTTTGTGGTCGGTGAGAAAGTAAGTCTTCATCAGTTAGATAGCCCGTTTAAAGTGCTATTTATTTGGGCGCCAGACTGTGGGCATTGCAAAAAGAGTATGCCGAAGATGATTGATTTTTATGATAAGTTTGAATCACGCGGCGTCAAGATGTACGCTATCTGCCATCAGACTTATAAGAACACACCAGACTGCGCAGACTTTATCGTGGAGCGCCCGGGAATGCTAAAGTGGATCAATTTGACCGATCCGTATTTTAGGAGTAAGTATCAGACGATCTACAATGTAAAGTCTACGCCGCAGATATATATATTGAATGAAAAAAATGAAATTCTCATCAAGAAAATAGGTTCAGAGCAGATTGAAGAGGTCATGGAGGAGTTGATTACTAGATCAAACAAAAATAAATAAACATGTTTAAGCAGATTACATTTATAGTTACATTTCTGATGATGGTTAGCAGCCTGTCTGCCCAAGTTAGCAGCAGCCAACCATCTTCTCGACCAGCTAGTCAGCCGTCTACGCAGCCGACCAGCCAAGCTTCAGCAAAAGCACCAGTGATGACGTTTGACAAAATGTTTATTGACCTTGGTGACGTAAAAAGGGGAGAAGTCAGAGAGTTTACTTTTCCTTTTGTAAATACTGGAAATGCTTCATTAAAAATTGATTTAGTATCTTCTTGTGATTGCACGACCACAGAGTATCCTACGAAAGAAGTACAAGCTGGCGAAAAAGGAGAAATTCAAGTTGTATTTGACAGCACCGAAAAAGAAGAATCTGAAGTTATTGATATTGATATTTTCTTGAGAGAAGAAGATCCAGTAACTGGAGCGCCTATCATAGTTATGCTCCAATATACGTACAACTTGATCACAGATTAGTTAGAGACGCTGTTCCTACAATCCACAATTTAAAGTACAACAACAAAAACCAAATCAAAAAACCAATGTTATCAATCTATGATAGAATTGATTAAAAACAAATATCCTTACTTTCCTATTTTTGGATTGATAGGTTTTTTGTTTTTCTTTGTTATCGCCACCACGCTATATCCTGGTGGATCGGTCAATGATTTCGCTTCAGAGGGATATAGCTATTTCCATAATTTTATTTGTGATTTGATGTCCCTGAATCTACCCGAAGGCGCAGAAAATGATGCCAGACCCATCGCTATCATTGCACATCTGATGCTTAGTTTTGCGATGATTTCCTTTTTTTACATCCTTCCAGAAATATTCACCAAGCAGAACGCCAACACTAGATTCATCAGAGCCTTAGGCATGGCTACTATGTTTATTTTTATCTTTATGTTCACAGACTATCATGATCTTGTTGTTACACTCACAGGCGTTTTAGGAAGCATCACACTGATTCCTTTTTTCTTAGAACTCATCAATTACGAAAATAGATTGCTAAAATCGCTAGCATACCTTTGCTTTGGATTGAGTGTCATCGTATTTTTAAGTTATGAGACCAAGATCGCATTCTATTACACGCCGATCTTACAAAAGATCACTTTCATTTTTGATAGTATTTGGGTGGTTTGGGTTAGCCTCATCGTAGCCTCCAAAAAAAGTTTATCTATTCCCATTTCTACATAAATCATTATTTGGGGCTGCACCATCGGCTATCGCCTCGGAGACGGGCTATACACTGTACTCCTTATCAGTCGTGCCGTTGCTATCCCTCATCTCTACGCGCCGCTGGCTTGTCGAGCTTGTCACCTGCGGTGAGTCGCGAATCCATACTATCCTGTAGACGACTACAGGATACAAAAGCAAAATATTAGATAATTATATGTGTAAAAATTATCGATATAAAAAATATAAAAAGGCAAAATATATGTTTTGGCTTATTTAATTTTTCTATATATTGCACGCTTCAATGTTAAAAGTGGATCGTCGCACCATTAATATGATTAAAAATATACTTGAAAACATAAATAACTAAAGGATAGTGGAAAAACTTGATAAAATAGATCTGAAGATTTTAAAGATACTTCAAAACAATAGTAAAATTACAAACCTTGAGCTCTCTAAGCAGATTGGACTTTCACCTGCACCAACTTTGGAAAGAGTAAAAAAGTTAGAATCGACACAAATAATTGAGAGTTATCATGCCATAGTTAATCCAACAAGTATAGGCCTGAATGTCAAAACCTTTGTATTGGTTTCTCTTGCTTGGCAAAAGGAAAGAGCACTGAATAATTTTCTGGATAAAGTAAAGGCTATAAAGGAAATTACAGAGTGCTATATCATCACAGGTGAAGCTGACTTTTTGATAAAGATTATTTGTAAAGACATCCCAACCTACGAGCAACTACTATTCAAAACTTTATCGCAGATTGAAGAGATCGAAAGATTAAAAACATTGATGACTTTATCTACTGTCAAAAATTCAAAAATTCTTCCTTTCAATTATCAGGATTAACTTTCACTTTTGAAAAAAAAGAAACAATCTCTTTTGTGGGAAGTTTCATTTGCTGATCATTCGCATACCTCGTATGTATTTGGCACTATGCATATCAGATCTAGCAGCGTATTCTCTGCTTTTGATCAGATTAGTAGCTATATAGACTCTTGTGATGCTTTTTGCACTGAGATTGATATGTCTTACTCGACAGATGCAGAATTGCAAAGTAAAGCTATGCTTCCAGCTCACTTATCATTGAGCACCTTACTTTCTGAAAAACAAGTGTACAGACTCAATCAAATTTTGTCTTCAATAAAAGGACCTTCAGTTGCTCAACTCAATCAAGTACGGCCATTAAATATTATAAGTCTTCTTTCTGGCTTGATCTTGCAAGGTGACGAAAGCACTATTTTAGACCATAGTTTATACCAGTACGCCCAATCAAAAGATAAGCGAACTTTCGGTATTGAAACCAAAGAAGAGCATATGGCCATTTTGGATGCTATGACTTTAGATAAAGAGGTAAAACAATTGAAATCTATAATTCGGAATTTTCGCCCCTTCCAAAAAATGCATCACAAGATGTTGGATCATTATGTAAATGGACGCATTGATACCTTACATAAGAATGGCAAAAAATCACTGGGGTCATGGCGCAGAGTCCTGTTAAAGGAAAGAAACCAGAAAATGGCCAATCGAATATCTTCTTTATCAATAGAAGAATCTATATTCTGTGCAGTAGGAGCGGCCCATCTCGCAGGTAAGTTTGGCGTACTTAGGCTACTCAAACAAAATGGGGCAGTCATCAAACCAATTTCCTTGAGATTCCATTAGCGGACAATAAGCACTTTGAATTCAGATATTTTTGCTTCATAGTATCCAAAACAATATCTTTTCAGCGTTGTTAAGAAGTAACATTTTATGATGCTAAGATTCTTTATATCATCCTTTTTACTGGTTTTGCTCTCAAGTCCTATGCTTGCTCAAAAGTTTACCTTGAGCGGTTATGTGGAGGATGCCAACACTGGAGAGACCCTTATCGGCGTCAATGTCTTTGATCAGAACAATACTATTCAAGGTACTACTACCAATGTATATGGCTTTTACTCACTAACTCTGCCGCAAGGGGAATATGAAATCAAATTTTCCTATCTAGGCTTTCAAGATGTTGTAAAGAAAATTGACCTAAATAAGAATATCACGCTGAATTTCAGTATGTCCTCAGGTGTAACCATGGAAGAGGTTGTAGTACTAGGTGAAGAGAAAGATAAAAATGTCAATAGTACAGAGATGGGTACTGTAGCCTTACCGGTAGATAAAATCAAAAAACTTCCTGCACTCCTAGGAGAAGTAGATATACTGAAGACCTTACAGCTTTTACCAGGTGTTTTATCAGCTGGCGAAGGGACTGCCGGGTTCTATGTTAGAGGTGGTGGCCCGGATCAAAATTTGGTACTACTAGACGAAGCAGTTGTATATAACAGTGGACATTTACTTGGATTCTTCTCTGTATTCAATGCCGATGCCATAAAAAATACTACACTCATAAAAGGAGGCATTCCAGCAAATTATGGAGGGCGACTATCATCGGTGGTGGATGTGCAAATGAAGGATGGAAACAATAAGAAATTTGGCGTCACAGGTGGGGTTGGCCTCATCGCTAGTAGACTGACTTTAGAGGGGCCGATCAAGAAAGAGGAGAGTTCATTTATAGTAAGTGGAAGGCGAACATATGCTTTCGAAATTGCTCGTCCAGCAATCAATAAAACTGACTTTGCAGGAACATCTTATTTCTTTTATGACTTAAATGCAAAAGTTAATTATAAGCTATCCGAAAAAGATAGAATCTTTTTTAGTGGATACTTTGGTCGTGACGTTTTGAACTACCAATCCAACTTGAGAGATATCCGCTTCAATATGCCATATGGTAATACAACCGCAACTGCTAGGTGGAATCATATCTTTTCTGAAAAACTATTTCTCAATACTTCGCTAGTATACAACGATTACGAATTTAGCTTCGAAGGTGGTCAATCTGACTTCTCAGTTGGATTAAAGTCTGGTGTGAGAGATTACAATACAAAATTGGATTTTGAATACTACCCCAATGCAAGAAACAAAATCAAGTTTGGCCTAAATTATACTTATCACCGCTTAACCCCTAATGTCACTAATGCTACCAGTGGAGATATAGAATTTTCTAATGATCTAGAGCCAAAATATGCGCATGAAACCGCTATATATGTGCTGAACGATTATAAGGTGTCTAAGAAGTTGAGCGTCAACTATGGTTTAAGACTGTCGGCTTTTACTCAAGTAGGGCCATTTACGAGCAGTATAAGCGGAGAGACATATGACAATTTAGAACCCGTAAAAACATATACCGGAATAGAACCGAGAGTTTTTGCCAAGTACACCTTAGATGAAACAAGTTCTTTAAAAGGGGGAGTTAGCGTAACCAATCAGTATATCCATTTGGTGAGTAATAGCAATAGTACACTGCCGATAGATGTATGGGTGCCAAGCTCCGAACGTGTTGCCCCACAAAGAGGGGTCCAATATGCTATAGGATACTTTAAAAATCTTAAGAATAATGACTACGAAACCTCAATAGAGCTTTACTATAAGGATCTCGAAAATCAAATTGATTATGGAGAAAACTATATCAATGATGTGGCAGTCGAAGTAGAAGAAGAATTCGTTTTTGGTGATGGCAGATCCTATGGTATGGAATTATTCCTCAAGAAAAATTCAGGTAAGCTCAATGGTTGGATAGGCTATACATTGGCTAAGACGGATCGTATTTTCCCAGATATCAATGATGGAGAAGTGTTTCCAGCGACCTATGATAGAAGGCATGACCTTTCTGTGGTAGCCAACTATGAGTTCAATGATAAATGGGAATTTGGAGGCACTTTTGTGTATGGCACTGGAAATACCTTTACGCCCGTTAAGAGTTTGTTTTTTGTAGAGCAATCCATCAATGTGGAATATGGCAACCGGAATAGTGCTAGGCTAGAAGCTTATCACAGACTAGACTTGGCCTTGACTTTTAACCCTAAGAATGATCAGAAGGAAAAGCAGTTTAAGAGCAGCTTTACTGCTTCTGTTTACAATGTATATAACCGCCGGAATACATTTTTTACTTACAATACTTTTGAAACTAATTTTGATGCAGGTACGGCACAAGCCAAAGCCTTCAAAGTTTCATTGTTTCCAATCATACCTTCTATTACTTGGAACTTTAAATGGAATCAAAAATGATTAGAGCATATCTTCATATTCTACTGTTCTTCTTTGCAAGCATGCTATTCTATAGTTGTGAAGAAGAGTTTGTCCCTGAGATCAATAGTCTTCCTCCAGAGATAGTGGTAGAGGGTTATATTGAGGCTGGCGACGCACCTACTTCACCCTTTGTTATTTTGACTAGGTCTATTCCATTTTTCAATGAAATTAATTTGAATGCAATAGATGGATTCTTTGTTCGAGATGCAGTAATTACGGTGAGTACGGATAATCAAACTGTGCAATTGGAGGAGTTTTGTTTAGACGAGTTAGATCCCATTCAAAGAGGCATAGCGGCAGAGTTATTTGGCTTTGATCTGGATTCAACGGACATCAACTTTTGTGTTTACATTGATCCTACATTTAGTATGATTGGAGAAGTTGGAAAACAATATGATTTAAATATTGAGGTAGAGGGTAAAACGATAACAGCAAGCACCACCTTACCGGCTAAGAGCAATGTTACGGATTATACTTTTTTTGACACCCCTGGAGAGCCAAGTGACACCCTAAGAGAGCTGCGGGTAACCCTGGCTGATGAACCCAACGAGGCTAACTTTTATAGGTACTTTACCAGTGAGAACGAAGAAGGCATGTTGGCCCCTTTTAATTCAGTGCTAAATGATTTATTTTTTGACGGAGACGAATTTCAATTCCCATTACCAAAGGCAGAACAAGCAGATGTGGAGTTTAATTTTGAGAGCTTTGGATTTTATAGAGTAGGGGATACTATAGATGTAAAGTTTTGCAGTATAGATGAAGCGCATTATGATTTTTGGAGTACCTTGGAGTTTAATAGAGCGAATCAAGGACCATTTTCATCTTATACTGCCATATCCTATAATATAGAAGGAGGATTAGGAATATGGGGTGGATATACAGCTTCTATAACTCGCTTGGTTGTTGAATAAAAACTTTACCATGGAAAAACTCAACTCCTCTGACATCACCATTCGTGTAGGACTAGATCAGAAAAGCATCCCTAAGAAGATAGAGTGGAAGTCAGAAGATGACCCTCAAAACAAAGGTTTTGCTGAATCAAAAGCAATGCTGATCTCACTGTTTGATAAGGATACTAAAGATACTTTCAAGATAGACCTATGGACTACAGAGTTTCAAGTAGATGAGATGAATCGCTTCATGTATCAGACCTTAAAGGGATTGGCAGATACCTTTCATAAAGCGACCAATAACACGAAGATGGCAAACGATATGCGAAAATTTGTTGATTACTTCGCTGAAGAGGTTAAAATTTTTGAAAAAGAGTAGAATCCAGTAGCTTATTCTGCACAGATATTTCCGAAGATTTACCAGGATTCCTAATTCTAAAATGAATTAGGAATTCTTTTTTTATACTGCTAAAAAATCAAAACTATTGTTATTTTTGCGGCGGTGAGGGGCGCGCGACCAGCTCCCTTTGAACTCCCCCAGGTCGGAAACGAAGCAAGGGTAGAAGGTTGTAGCGGTGCGATGCGTTCTCTCATCTTTTTCTCTTTTCTAATCTTACACCTCACTATGAAGTTTTTTATCGATACAGCTAATTTAGATCAAATCAAGGAGGCTAAAGACCTTGGTATTCTTGACGGAGTTACGACCAACCCAAGTTTGATGGCTAAAGAAGGCATCGTTGGTCAAGATAATATTCTTAAACACTACGCTAAAATTTGTGAAATAGTAGACGGAGACGTGAGTGCTGAGGTGATTTCTACTGATTTCGATGGTATGGTCAAAGAAGGAAAGATTCTAGCGACTATAGCGCCTAATATTGTAGTAAAAGTGCCTATCATAAAGGATGGGGTAAAAGCTATTTCTTGGTTCACGCAAAATGATATTAAGACAAACTGTACATTAATTTTCTCCACTGGTCAGGCTTTATTGGCTGCGAAAGCTGGAGCTACTTATATTTCCCCTTTTATTGGAAGAATAGATGATACGAATTGGGATGGTATTGAATTGATTAGTGATATCTCAGACTTATTTCAAATGCAAGGTTTCATGACCGAAATTTTGGCTGCTTCTATCAGGACTTCTAAGCATATCGTAGAATCTGCTTTAGCAGGTGCAGACATCGTAACTTGTCCGCTTAAGTCCATAACTGGACTACTAAATCATCCATTGACTGACATTGGTTTAGAGAAGTTCTTAGCAGATCACAAGAAAGCGAATGCAGGAGCTTAAATAATATCTGAGTTTAATACACTCAAATAAAAAAGCCACTACTTACGAATAGGTAGTGGCTTTTTTTATTTGTGTGCTAAGCATTACTGCTTTTGCAAAACGTAATTCACTTCAACATCTAATACTCTAGTAACAGTACCCTCTATGAGTGTTCTAGAATAAGCGTAATTGAAGTCCATTTCTGTATCTGTAAAAATATTAAAAGTAGCATTATTGAAAACTTCATCCTCTATTGTTCTAATACTTAGTACGTCTGAATTTACTTCATAAGAACCCCCTCCTGCAAAATCATTTGTTCTCGCTTCTATCATGATAGGCTGCGGTAAAGGACTTTCAATAGACAGGATCTGGTTATAATCACCCGTCGTGCTAAACGAGCCATTGTCATCAAATACTAAACTCATATTTACATCAGTTCCTTGGAAGCTCCCAACAGATGTATCGGTAGTCCCATTTGGCGAAACCATAGTAGAACTATAGCTTACACTTTCGACAGAAACCACCTCCCATTCTCCCGCTATCATATCAGCAGAATTGTCTTCATCAAAAGCAAGATCAGATTCACAACTAAAGGTAAATGCGAGCATGCAAATGAATATATATGGACTTAATCTTTTCATTTTCAGTATTTTTTGAAAACAAATTCAATTTTCGATCCAAAATTTACTTTTGCTTTGGTTTCGATTTGGGCTTTGCGGAAGTGACGTGATTTTTGGCAGCGTAGTTTGATTGTTGGTTTATTTTATGAGTATATTGGTGGAGAGATGGGAGGGGTGAATGCAGCTGGTGGGTTTATACTTGGGGAAAGTTTTCGGGCACATATGATTTAATTCATGAATTTAGATTCATGGGTTTTGGGATAGTTTACAATTATTCAATAGATCTAATGAAATCGGACAAATTGGATATTGGAATCGACCTCGGCTCTTGGAGAGGTGTACCTCCTTTGGCTCCAAAAAATTTTAGGTATCTTTTTAAAATTCCAGGTGGTGGATTCAAATCAAGATTGAATTTAAGCTATTCACATAGAATAGGTAAGAGGGTTAATTTGAAACTTGGCGGGTATTATATTACCTCCCTTAGCTCTCATCTAGGTGACAACTATTTTCCTTACGCATATGGAATTTATGTGGGTGTACAATATAGGCTGGTTAAGCTCTTCAACAGGAAAGGAAAGAAAAAAGAAAGCGTCGACTGAAATACTTGTTGCGAACATATATTGCAAACGAACTGATGTCTGGAATCTTAAGGACCTCAAAGCCCAATAACAATCTTCTCCAACACTTTCCTCTCCATGATATCCCTCATTTCCTGTCTAACATCATCAAGCATTGATCTAAAGTTATTAGATTAAAAAAAGTAACTAATAGCTCTAGCCAATACTTCTTATCAAAACTTATAGTTTAATTGTACAGCTAAACTTGGATTGGTAAAGAAAAGTCCATCATTAAGACCAGGCACAGCAACAGTAAAGAGCTCTAATCCTACTTCTATTTTAGGCCTAATCTCATATTTAGCTCCCACTTCAATATTTAATCCTAGAGGGCGAAAGCTCAAATTATTTTCAGTGAAATTATATAAGCTTTCTAAAACCTCTTTTTGGGCATTATAAACTTGCGATGTAAACTTTGTTCTATCATAAATAGAAATTAGAACTCCAAGTCCAAGGAAGGGTTTTAACCTTTTGTGGTTAGGTTGTAAATGTATACCTAAGTCAAGTAATGCACCACTAGTTGAAATATCTGTTGTCAACGCGTAATCAAATTCATTGTTATCAATTAATTCCTGTTGGTTTCTAGCAAATGTTCTGCCTCTCGAAAAAATTAATCCACCCCTTAATGAAATCCATTTGGAAATATTTTTGCCGATACTCAATCTTATAATAGGTTGAATCCGTGCGAAAATTTCATCCCCATCTATAAAATTATCAAGGTATAGGGTTCGCATAGAGCCATTTTCTACTATCTCAATCGGGAGATTCACTCGACTGTTGGTAACGGTTGTATCTATAAGCGTAAAAATAGTCGGAATATACTCTTGTTTAATAGCAGACAAGGTAAGCCCTACTTCCCATGATCGATAAGGTGTCTTAGTTGTCTTATTAAAATTGAAAGCTAACTGTTTATTATTTACTAAAACTTCACCGTTTGTCAATGCATCTTTTGACATAGCAGGTATTAAGGAAACAAAAGAATTATGAGTTTTTTGGTCTTTATCATTTAGTATATTAGATTCATTTAACTTGATTCTCTTTAATGGAAGCAATTCAACCACCTCTTTTCGATGGTTTTTATCTTCATCTACTTGCTGGATATCAGATGTCTTTTGGAGGATAACTTCATCTTGCTTAGTCTCGCCATCTAATATTTTTATATCTTTTAATAAATGGACTGTTCTTGCTTGTTCATTGGATTCAAGATTTGTAATTAATGACATTGTTGCTCTTTCACTGATCTCAGTATTATCATTTATAGTAACAGGCGTTTCATTAGAAATAGATTTTACTTTTTGCTCTGGTTGACTTATTGTTGAAGCTTCCTTGGTTGGTAATATCTCTTCAATTATCTTTAAATTGTCTTTCCCTTGATCTACCTTGCTATTTATGATAGTTGAAGTACTTACATTTTCCTTTGCAAAAGTTTCCTGATCATAGCTTATTGATGCTACAGTTGATGTGTCCCAATTCCAAACAGTAATACTTATTGCAGCACCAAAGATTCCCACTCCGAACAAAAACCAAAAACCAAGATACCTTCTCTTCCTTTTACCTTTATTTAGTTTCATTTCGAGATCAGTCCAACTGGACTCTTCGAATAAAAAGCCTCGGTCAGATGTACTGCTTTTTTTAAAAACATCTTCAAAATTTGAATTTTTCATAGTCCTATATATTTGAAACTTTGGGATTTATTTGATAATAGTTAGTAGCTAGCTTTTTTAATTTTTTTCGTGCTTTAGCCAAATTAGACTTTGATGTTCCTGTACTTATATTGAGTAATTTGGCGATCTCAGAATGGGAATACCCTTCCAAAACAAAAAGATTAAAGACCATCCTATAGCTAGGAGAAAGTTGCTGCAAAAGTTTTAATGCATCATCCATTGATAAATTATATAAGGCATCATTCTCTACCGTTTCTACTTTGGATAGAAAATTCATGTACTCTAGATTTACTTTTTGATGAAATTTTCGGTAGTAATCGATTGCAGCATGCACCAGAATTTGCCTTAGCCAGGATTTGAAAGCAGCTTTTCTTTTGTACTGTTTGATTTTACTAAAGACTTTGACAAAACCATCATTAAGAATTTCTTCTGCTTCTTCTCTGTTATTAGAGTAATGAAGACAAACAGTAAGACCATAACTGTAATACTGCTGATATAATAATTTGCGGCTACTCCGTTCCCCCTTACGACATCCATCCAATAGTGTTAAGAGGAAATTTGGATTGTTCTTGTTTTTCATTTTGCTTTTATGAGCGTTTGTTCCTTTTAAACATAATCACTAGTCTAGACGCAAATTCTCTTAAAATCGGTTGCCTAGCTTTTACATTGGTTGACAATTATTCTATAATTTAAGAAAATAAGTAAAAGTTAAAAATAAGCTTTCGACTTTTGGGCTTCAAAATCACTTTCTTTTTTATAATTAAGACCTTATTCAAAGTCTTTAAATCATCTAAAAGGTTAAAAACATCCATTCTAAAAATAAATATTCCCACTCCTGTCATATTTTGTATACTTATGTAACTAACCTAGTATAAAGACTAATTCAAGAATGCGAAAATTAGGTAAGAACAACACATTTGAGGAAGTAATCACGGCTAATAAGTCAAGCATATATAGGATATGCCGGATATATGCGGTGAATCCAGTAGAACCTTCAGACCTGTTTCAAGAGGTGGTATTTCATATTTGGAAATCCTTTGATTCATATCATGGTGATGCCCATATAAGCACCTGGATTTACCGGATCGCGCTCAATGTGTGTTTGCGTTATAAACTTAAACTAGATAAACATAACCTTAAAATTTCGTCACTTTCTGCGATAAAAATTGGGTCAGATGTTGATGAGTTGAAGAAAGGGGATGAAATGCAAGAGGCAAGATTTGAGGCACTCCAAACTTGTATACAGACGCTCAAAGAGAGCGATCGGTCGATAATTATTCTGCACCTTGAAGGATTTGCTTACAAAGAAATATCAGAGGTAATTGGAATCTCGGAAAATTATATAGCAGTAAAAATGAAAAGAATAAAGAAACTTTTACTGAATTGTTTAACACCAAAATTAAAATAATATGTCAGATCAAGAATTAAAAAACATATGGCAGAATGCTGATGATGGAGATAACATTAATCTTGATATCCCACAATTGGTAAAACTCTTAAAAGGAAGAATTAAAAAGATAGATAGCAAATTATTTTTCCGAGATGCAAGGGAGATCGTCGCTGTAATACTAGTTACTTGCTTCTTTGGATATGAAGCTCTCACTGAAGATTTACCTATTATCCAAGTAGTAAATGTATTAATTATCATCTGGGGTGTTTATGTAATTTATCGTCTACTGGATGTAAGAAAGTATAAAAGAATAGCCGATTTAAGCCAGTCTCTAAAGGCGCAATTGATGCAACAGAAAATGTATCTACAACAGCAAGCTCACCTGCTTGATAGCGCACTATACTGGTACATTGCGCCGCCCGCGGTACTAGCCATAATTTCAATTTTGGGACGTAGCTTTTCCGATGGGATTAACTGGCTATATATCGCTTTGAGTACTATTATTATTCTGGCAGTGAGTTGGGGAATTTATCTATTAAATAAGAAGGCTGCAAAAACAACTTACACTCCACTTATCACAAACATAGACAACATCTTGGTTCAATTATCGGAAGACAAGGATTGATCTTAATAAAGGTATCTTATTATAAATTTTAAGCTTACTATTGACTAGTTCAATAGTAGGCTAATCTTTTTCAAATTCTGATAGGTTATAATTAAATATTCTGAGCCATATCGTTGCTGAAAATATTCAAGGCATTGTAATTGGATCAATAATAGCTTAAGAATAAATTGATACTCTAAAGGTGTAGAATTTATCTCAGAAAAGAAGCCATCCATGAAAGTTCAGTTTTTGAAATAAGTTACATTTGGAAAGAGTTTACAGTATAATTGATCACGGCTCAATAACAATCTTCCCCAACGTCTTCCTATCCATCATATCAATCAAAGCCTGCTTAGCATCAGCAAGCGGATACACTTTATGAATGTAAGGCTTCAGTTTTCCTTCTGTATATAGCTGAATGAGTTCCATGGTATTCTGCATGTTTTTTTGAGGCGTTTTGGCGACGAAGCTTCCCCAGAATACACCGCAGATTTGGCAGCCTTTGAGTAGGGGGAGATTCATTGGGATCTTTGCAATACCGGCGGGAAATCCTACGATGAGGTATCTGCCTTCCCATGCGGTAGCTCTGAGTGCGGCTTCGGTGTAATCGCCACCTACTGGATCGTAAATCACATCTGCGCCTTTGCCGTCTGTCAATTCCTTTATTCTATTTTTTAAATCTTCCTTGGTGTAGTTGATGGTTTCGTCAGCGCCGTATTGTTTACATAGGTCTAATTTGGTGTCTGTAGAGGCAGCGGCAATTACTCTGGCACCCATTATTTTGCCTAGTTCAACAGCGGCAATACCAACTCCGCCTGATGCGCCTAGAACTACCAATGTTTCTCCTTCTTTTATCCTAGCCCTATCTTTTAGCGCATGATAGGAGGTGCCATAGGCCATCATAAAGGAGGCTGCAACTTTATAATCCATCATGGGCACTTTAGGAAATACCGAATGGGCAGGAACAATTGCTTCTTCGGCGAAGCCCCCATAGGGGATGACACCAAAAACCTCATCGCCAACCTTTACATTTTTCACCTCTTCTCCAACGGCTTTGACAATACCGGCTATATCGCTTCCAGGGGAGAAGGGAGGGCTTGGTTTGAACTGGTACAAGCCTTGTACTATGAGCGTATCAGGAAAATTGACACTACAAGCTTTAATGGTAACTAAAACTTCTTTCTTGCCTGGAACAGGAGAGGGGATATCTTCTAAAACCATTGTGGATGGATGGCCCAAGGTTTTACATAGCATTGCTTTCATAGTCTATTCTTTATGTTTATTCTGTTACTATAAAGATTGAGATGTATTTTTATAAGTACTTCTTAATGGTGAACCGACCCAGTTGGTACATGTGTACTTCATCTGGGCCATCGGCGATACGTACTAGTCTACCATAGAGCCAAAATTTGGCTAGGGGAGTGTCTTGGCAAACACCCATGCCGCCATGCGCTTGGATAGATCTGTCTACAACATCGCAAGTCATCTGAGGACAAACTACCTTTATCATCGCGATAAGATCTTTGGCGCCTTTTGCTCCATACTTGTCGACACGATCAGCACAAGAGAGCGTCAATAACCTCGCTTGTTCAACATCACATCTAGACTTAGCAATGTCCTGTCTGATGCTACTAAAGTCTTTTAATACTTTTCCAAAAGCTTCTCTTTCGGTGACCCTTTTGCACATCAATTCTAGTGCTCGTTGCGCGCAGCCGATCAATCGCATACAGTGATGAATACGTCCAGGGCCTAGTCGTCCCTGAGCAATCTCAAAGCCTCTACCTTCTCCCAAAATCAGGTTCTCTGCTGGTACTCTCACATTCTCTAATAACACCTCACCATGGCCTTCAGGGGAGTCGAGATTACCAAATACTTGCATAGCTCGCAGGACTTTTACGCCAGGCGTATCAGCAGGTACGATGATCATGCTTTGTTGAATATGTTTTGGTGCATCTGGATCTGTTTTGCCCATGACGATATAGAAAGCACATTCAGGATGCATGACTCCGGATGACCACCATTTCTTACCATTGATGACATATTCGTTTCCTTCTCTAACTATAGAAGTTTCGATATTCGTAGCATCAGAAGAAGCTACATCGGGCTCCGTCATTAAAAAGGCAGAACGAATGTCGCCATTCATTAAAGGTCCAAGCCATTGCTCTTGTTGGGCCGGTGAACCATATTTGGCGAGTACTTCCATATTGCCCGTATCCGGTGCCGAACAATTAAATATCTCAGCACTCCAAGGCACACGCCCCATGATCTCTGCAAGCGGTGCGTATTCTAGATTAGTCAAACCGGGGCTCAAAGCTTTATAGTCCTTCGGCAAGAAGAGATTCCAGAGGCCTTCTTTTTTGGCTAGCTTTTTTAGTCTATCCATTTCTGGAAAAACCTGCCATAGATTTTCTTGGGTAAATTGTCTATACTCTTTTTCTAAAGGCAAGACATGTCTTTCCATGAAAGCAGAAAGTTGTTCTTGCAATTCTTGGGAACGTTCGGTAAAATCAAAATTCATTATAAAGGTTTGAATATTTTATGATTGCTATGTATTCCTAGCTTTCCAATATTTTCTTTGCAAAGGTGCCAAACAACTTAGCTGTACCGCCAAATTGTTTCATACGCTCGTCGGTGGATTGGCCATTGACATAGCGATGGTATAATTGAGTGCCAACCACTCCGCCTTTCCAATAAGCGAAGGCTTGATACCAATTGATCTGATCCATGTCAAATCCTGTAAACTCAGCGTATTTATTGATGATAAACTCTTTGCTTGGAAAATCTTCCGTCAGTGAAATGGGTAGATCGTAATCCTTGAAATAGGGTTCATACCAATAACTTAAAGTAGTGCCAATATCTACAAGAGGATCACCTATGGTCGCCATATCCCAATCAAAGACGGCTGTTACTTCATCGGGATTGTCCGGTTGAAATTGACAGTTGTCTAATTTTATATCATTATGAATGATAGAGGCTGCTTGTGGCTTGGGGATGTCTGCTGACAGCAAATCGAAAACGGTATCCATGGCAGAAGTGTCGCCAGTCTTTACGAGATCCCATCTTTGTTTCCAGCCTTTGACTTGTCTTTCTAGAAAGCCATCCGGTCTTCCCAGTTTAGATAAATCTGCTTTGTCTACATCAACGGTATGTAACTGCGCTATACTTTTGACCATCGCGGTAGTTAGTCTCTCCTCTGGTCGATCAAAAGGCTTGAAGCAATCTAACAAGGCGTATCGAACGACCACGCCTCTTTTGCGTTCCATGACCACAAAGGGGGCGCCGATAACACTATCGTCTTCACAATATAAGTAAGCACGAGGAGCGGCTGGAAATGCCTTATACAGTTTGGATAAAACCCTAAACTCTCGCTTCATGTCATGTGCGCCTGGCGCTATTTTGCCAAAAGGTGGTCTGCGGAGTACCAGTTCTGTTTCGCCAAGTTTTAGTAAGTAGGTCAAATTTGCATGTCCACCATGAAATTGGGCTACCTCCATTTTCTCAGTCGCCTCCTTGGGTAATTCGGCGCGTAAGTAGTTTTCTAATTTTTCCCAATCAAGTGCTTCTCCTTTGCGTATTTCTTTTGCTTTATCCATGCTCAAAAAAGTCCATTTTGTTCTTCAAATCCTAGTATAAAGTTTTTCTATTCAACATCAAATAAAAGGAGGGAAAGAATTGTAAAATGACCCATTATTATGCTTTATGATTTATTAGGATGGGTTATTTTTTGTTTTTTAACCGTTTTGTATTTCACTATCTCAGGTAACTAAAAACGGATGAATCAGCCTGTTCATGTGGGTTTTAATGTGATTAAGGAATCTCTGTGAGGGATAGGAATGATACGAGCGCAGCGAAGTAGTCTATCGATTGCTTTTTTGCAATCGATAGACCGCAGCGAATGCGGAGTCATGGATAGCCCGACTCCAAAGCAAGAAAGCTCATCATAGTTTCATGATGAGCTTTCTTGCTTTGGAGGCACAGCCAAATAAAATTTGTCACTGTCACTCTGGTAATATGTTTAAACAGTTAAACGATAAAACAAATCAATGAATTAACAAATAACCAAATTAACAAATAAACAACCTTTCCGCTAGACATTAAATCTAAAGTGCATCACGTCGCCATCTCCAACGACATACTCTTTGCCTTCAACGCCCATCTTACCGGCTTCTTTAACCGCTGACTCTGAGCCTAGAGAAACGTAATCGTTGTATTTTATAACCTCTGCTCGAATAAATCCTTTCTCAAAATCTGTGTGAATCACACCAGCAGCTTGTGGTGCTTTCCAGCCTTCTTGTATCGTCCAAGCGCGCACTTCTTTTTCTCCGGCAGTGAAGTAGGTGATCAGATTGAGTAGTCTGTAGGTTGCGGAAATGAGTTTATTGACGCCAGGTTCTTTCAGACCCATCTCGTTCAAAAATTCAAGTCGTTCTTCGATAGTGTCTAGTTCAATGATGTCGGCCTCGATGCCTGCACTGATGTAGATGACCTGTGCTTTTTCATTTTTGACTGCTTCTTCGAATACTTTGGTGTGTTCATTGCCATCTATAACAGCTTCTTCACCTACGTTACAAACGTACAAGATCGGCTTAGCGGTAAGCAAGTACATATCCTGTAAGATTTCGAGTCCATCCTTATCTAGATCGAGTACTCGGGCTGCTTGGCCATCGTCCATAGCTTCTTTGATGCCGGTCAAAATCTCTAGGCGTTTCACTTCTACTTTGTCGCCACCTTTGGCTGCCTTTCTGAACTTTTCTAATCGCTTATCAACGGTATCTAGATCCTTAAGCAATAACTCGGTGTCAATAATTTCTTTGTCTCTGACTGGATCCACACTGTTCTCTACGTGAATCACATTGTCATTATTGAAGCAACGTACCACGTGGATAATAGCGTCTACTTCGCGTATGTTTGCTAGGAATTGATTGCCCAATCCTTCTCCTTGACTAGCCCCTTTGATCAATCCAGCGATATCCACAATCTCAATAGTGGTCGGTAGAATCTTTTGCGGACTAACCAAGTCAGCCAATTTCTCTAATCTTTCATCCGGAACGGTGATCATGCCTACATTGGGATCCTTCGTGGCAAAAGGATAGTTCGCTGCCAAGGCCTTGGCATTTGTCAATGCATTAAATAATGTGGATTTTCCAACATTCGGTAGTCCGACAATTCCTGCTTTAAGCGCCATGTTTTAAATCTATTTTATGTTCTTTTACGTAATAATTGTACTTATAGCTATACAAAGCGACGCAAATATAGCTTTTATCTTTGAGTCTACTCCGGAAACTATCGGATTGCAAAAAATCCTTAATTATGAATTATCTGGCGCATCTATATTTATCTTGTGAGATCGATGAACACATCGTCGGTAACTTTATTGCCGATAGCATTCGACATCGTGAATTGGGCCAATATAGCGATACGATCATATCTGGAATAGATCTACATAAATCCATTGATACTTATACAGATACGCATCCTGTAGTAAAGCGTAGTACTAAGCGCCTACATGCACTACATGGCAAGTATAGTACCCTGATTATTGATATTTGGTATGACCATCTTTTGGCTAGAAATTGGGAGATATATAGCAATGAGAGTCTGAGAGAATTTGCGGATAGAATGTATAAATTGCTGCAAGACAATATCCATCTGATGCCTGCCAAAATGCAGCGTAATCTTCCACTGATGGCCGCTGATGACTGGTTGGTTAGGTATAGGAGCGTAGAGGGAATGGTCTTGACTTTTGATCGGTTTAAGCACCGACTCTCAAGGCCTGAGCTGTTGGCTAATGTCACGGATAATCTATTGAAACTAGATCAAGAACTAGAAGCAGACTTTAAAGAGTTCTTTCCGGATCTTGTGAAACATATCCATTCGAAACACCACCACTGATTAATTATTAATTATCAATGTTCAATGATGTTTTTTAATGATTAATGATTAATGTTCAATGACGAATGTTCAATGTTCATTTTTCCTGTACTTCCCTGATTAGCGTTGACCGCTTTTGCGGTTAATTAAATATACAATCAGTTAGACAATCGGACAAATTTGAACCTGAAGGTTCTGCTGTGCATAAAATGGAAGCGGGCTCAATGCCCGATCCATTTTAGGTTG
>CALIEI010000204.1 GCA_938022165.1 uncultured Saprospiraceae bacterium
AGCCATAATTGCAATTTATTTTCGGTTCTGGTAGTGACATCCACTGCTGCCAACCACAAACTAAAAGCTCAGAATTTAAGCTTCTCATAAATTAACCCTATTTTTTATAGTCGAAATTTGACTTTCGTAACAGCCTCGCGCTAGGGATAGTAGAGGCCGCGACCAGAGGGAGTGGGTCCGCGCTGAGCCAGGTAGCTGAGCAGAGGACGGATACCCTCGAAAAGCCCGACCCAAAGAGAGGAACGCTGTTTAGACATTGGTCTAAGCAGCGCTCTTCTCTTTGGGTAGCGCCCAAAAAACAACAACACTTAAAGCCATTTTTTCGTATAGATAGCTAGTAATCAAAATTGTATATGATGAATGTAACAGAGTCAGAGTCGTATTATGATCATCTAGAGCAAATGAATACGCAAGAGTTATTGACGAAGATCAATCAGGAAGATCATAAAGTAGCGGCTGCGGTATCCAAGCAATTGACTAATGTAGCGTTTTTTGTAGAAGCTGCATTTGAGTGCCTGTCTTCAGGGGGGCGACTGTTCTATATCGGGGCTGGAACGAGCGGTAGGTTGGGTGTTTTAGATGCTAGTGAATGCCCGCCAACTTTTGGTGTAGATGAAGATCAAGTGGTAGGAATTATAGCGGGAGGCGACTCCGCTCTTCGCGTAGCAAAAGAGGGTGCAGAAGATGATATTTACTTGGCATGGAGGGAGCTTCTTTCCTATGAGATATCCGAAAAAGATATCGTGCTAGGAATTTCAAGTTCTGGTAGAACGCCCTACGTCTTGGGAGGGATTGCTGCGTGTAAGGCAGCTGGAATAAAAACCGGTGTTTTGGTTTGCAATCCAGAAAGTCCGCTATTGGAGGCAGCAGATATCGCAATAGAAGTGGTAGTGGGCCCAGAGTTTATATCTGGGAGCACAAGAATGAAAGCAGGTACCGCACAAAAAATGGTACTCAATATGATCAGCACATGCATCATGGTCAAGCTCGGCAAGGTACGTGGGAACAAGATGGTAGATATGAAGCTGTCAAATAATAAACTTCGGAACAGAGCAAAGCAGATGTTGATAGACGAGCTAAATATTACTGGAGAAGAAGCAGAGGGGCTTTTAGAAATCCATGGATCAGTGCGCATTGCCCTCGATCATGCAAAGAACAAAGGGGCTACAAAGGCAACTTAATTCTGCTACCGGCCATAAGATTGATGTTGTAATCCCAGCCATTCAATGCAAGTAGATCTGGTAGCGAAAAATGCTTGTGTCTTTGTGCAATATCCAATAAGCTTTCCCCTGGTTTGAGAATGTACATTTGAAATGAATTATTCTTTCCTCCCTTTTCAGTAAATTCATTGGAGGTGGCAAATAGATCTACTGGTTGGATCCTATTAGTGAGTTGGGGTAATACTTTGACGGGCGTTCTCTTTTTTTTTTGGGAGACTTTTATCGCTTGAGCTGCCGCAGTTTTTCTTTTTCTATATGTGGTCATATATACATTTAGCTCTTGGCCAGTTCTCAGTTGATCTGTTTTGAGATTGTTCCAGTACTTGATGTTGAAAGGTTTGCAGCTGAATACATCGGCTACTTTAAAGATGTCATCACCAGGCCTGACGGTGTAAGTGGTTCTTAGATAGTTGGGCTGATTCAAAAAGTCTGGATCAATCATCGTTCCGCTTACAGTCTGCACATTTGGGTAGTGTTTTTTTAGTGCTTGGCAAGCCCATGCAGGAAGAACCAAATAGTTGCCTGAGTATGATTTCGGTATTACTCTCTGCTTGTAAGAGGGATTCAAAAATTCAATATCATAAGTCGGTACGCCAGTAAGATCGCTTACCGTTTGAAAACTTATCTCGTCAAATACTTTTACGTAATCTTGAAGTTGTATCTCTACAGCATGAGAAGCCGGAGCGATACCGTGGTATTCGTAGTAGTTGTATAGGTATGCTGCAGCGATAAAAGCAGGAATATAGTTTCTAGTTTCCTTAGGTAGATATTTGCTGACTTTCCAAAAGTCTTTGCTTCTAGCTCTCTTGATCGCATTGTTTACCCTAGTAGGTCCACCATTGTATGCCGCTAATGCTAGGGCCCAGTCACCATAGCGCTCATGCAACTTATTCAAAAATCTTAATGCTGCTTGAGTGGATCGGTGAGGGTCTTTTCTTTCGTCTACAAATCTATTGTTGGCTAAGCCATAACCATCAGCTGTCGGTTGGATAAATTGCCAGAGGCCTACTGCATTTGATCTAGAAGTAGCATGTGGATTCAATGCAGATTCCAAAATCGGAAGCATGCGCAAATCCATCGGCATATTTTGTTCTCGCAGGTATTTTTCGAAGATGGGGAAGTATAAAGCAGTGTTCGCAATAATGCGTTCTGCTTTGGTTCTGTCCTTTTCAAAATAGGTACGCAAGTAAGAGCCGACCACATCAGTATACTTAGGCTTGAAGAAGAGCGGCATATTCTTTACCCTATGCTTTACCTCGCTTTCTGTGAAGCTGGGAGCACAAGTATCAGCAGTAGCACTTCTAATAAAAGTGAACAGCATGATTATAACCAGTAAGGATGTAAAGTGTGATCTCATAATACGTTTGCCTACAGCGAAGCAAAAATATTAAAAAAAATCGTAATAAGTAGTTTGAGAGCTACAGTGTTGGGTGAATGAGCTATTATCTCCGTTTGTAATCCTTAAATCGGTGTATTTATGCTGATTATGTCATTTTCGGCTGTTTCAGCTTCTAGATCAAGAATACGCCCTCCGTCCTCTGTTATAGTAAGTGTACCTGAATTAAGGTCTGTTCTCACTTGTTCCAATGTCTCTACATTTTGAGTCAATACAGATCCATAGGCGGTACCAGGAGTCGTGCTAGAAGTAGAAGAGATAGTATATATGCCAGGAAGCTCAGCTTCATTTTCTAGTATAAATTCGATTTCAACAGTTTCTAAACGTACGCAATCATCAAAAAAGCCATTTATAGTAAGGCTGGCACCATCAGGCTCAAGTGTTGGGGTAGTTATAAATCTAGTTTTTATTAGCAATCTTTCATCATTAAACATCATAACTCCCAGATCATTTGGGTCAGTTACACAGGCAGGAAACGGCTCATTGCCGTCATCATCATTACAAGAAATAAATAAAATGCTACTGCAACACAATAGCAAAAAACATAGAATGTGATTAGTCGTAGTCATACTTTGAGTATTAAAGTGTCCATTCAATTTGCTATCTAGGGGGCTGAGAAAATTCTAAAGTTATGGGATTGATAGTGCCATTTTGAGTTTCTGCTTCTAGCTCAATCATGTATCTAAATAGCCCTATTTCATTTATCGTAAAACTGCCACCTGTGAATTCACTAACCTCTCTTTCAAAACTGCCTTCCTCTTGAGTGGTATATCTACCATAGCTTGTTCCTAGCATCTGGCTGTTTTCTTCTACTATTGGATAAGTTCCATCGACATTGTTACCGGCTTCTAATTCAAGAGAGATTTCAATTTCTTCGTATAAGGAACAATCAGGGGTGTGTCCTCCAACCGTAAACTTGTATAAGTCCCTGTCGCCACCAACGCCAATGACGACATCTGCAAGACTGAGCCAGCGATTGATGTCATTTATTTTTGCAATGCCATCAACACGGGCAAATTGGCAGCGACCTTCTTCAGATATAATAGCATTATCATCGTCGTCACTACAACTAAGAAAAGAGAAGAAAATAAAGGTTAAAATGAAGCTGGCTTTGAAAAGGTGACTCACTTTCATTTTGTTGTTTTAGGTTATAACAAATAGATCATTACTCTAAAAGTACTTAAAACAAATAGAAAAGCAAAAGGGGGAGCCATGTTTAACCCAAAATGATTATTCGTGTAAAGCCTATTTTATTGGAAACTTTTCGGTCCTGCTGGGCTTAACAGTGAAGCGGTAGAACTCTTTGTTTCTCTATTTAGACTAGGCACAATAATGATGTTACCCATTTTGCTTACTGGGATAATATCCAAATTGTAAGAAGGATTGAGCACTTTAAGTAAGCTTAAGTCAATGTTTTCCTCTTCGCTAATTTGAGATAATTTACCGTAGTCATAAGTAAGCATTGCCTCTGTATATTGCTCGTTGTAATCAGGATAAGCAGGTCTCAGATCATAAAACAAGTAGTACTCAACAGCATAAGTGGCAGCAATAAATTTTTCAACGTAATCTTGAGTCTGCTTAGGAAGGTGAGATTTTATTTTCCAAAAATTCTTACTCTTACCTTTTCTGATAGCGGATCGCATTCTTCCATTTCCACAATTGTATGCAGCTATGACCAATGTCCAATCACCAAACTCTTCATAAAGATCATTCAAGTGTTTTAGTGCAGCATTTGTTGATCTATACGGATCGCATCTTTCATCTACGTAGTCATTGATTTGTAATCCATGAGATCTAGCGGTAGCTGGCATCAGTTGCCATAAGCCTCTTGCTCCAGAACTTGACTTTATAGTAGGGTTCAATGAGGACTCTATTATCATTAAATATTTTAGTTCATCAGGTAAACCAAAAGAATTATTTAACTCATCAAAAATTGGGAAGTAAAGTGTAGATCTACCTAAGGTGTTTTCACTATTTTTTCGAGCGTATAGTGTGTAGTCTTTAATGTACTTTTTTACCTTTTTAGTAAGACGTACGTCAACTTCTAGATTCAAGTCATTGATACGCTCAATAAGTACTTTGGTAGAGTATGCATCGCTACCTGGTGAAAGGGCAAGCGAACTATTTATGTATACAAACTGTAAACATATAACGATAGCAACAAATGCAAGTCGATTGTAAGTGATAGTGTTCATAACTTTTTGATTCGAAATACTCTGTATTCCCGTTTAGTAATCGTAAAAAATTTAAACAGTTGTTCGAGTGTTTTTCGAGTGGGAGTGCAAACATATAATATTTGCAAGATTTAAAGTTACCTAAAAGAAAGTATTTCTTTAGTGCAATATTTTATTTTGCACTCTTTCTGCAAAGGCAAATAAATCATAGTCTAGGTGGGGGCTTGACAAAATCTGAAAGCTAGACCTAAATCGTTTTGATTCATCAAACAACGGAATAGAAACAGAAGGCCCTCCAAATAAGTTCGTTAAGACAGTAAAAATATCTGCAAGATAGCTGGCAGTGGGGTCTTGGTCATGACTTCCGATCTTCCATGGAAACACCGGAGACGTGGGTAATACCACATAATCATAGTCCTGAAAGATCTCTAACATGCGATCTTTTATCATTCTCCTTACTTTTTGTGCCTTTGTATAGTAGGCGTCATAGTAGGAGGCGCTCAATACAAATGTGCCCAGCATAATGCGTCTTTTTACTTCGATACCAAATCCCTCAGATCGTGACTGGGTATATAGCTCTTCTAAGCTGGCTGCGTCATTACTTTGATGCCCATAGCGTACGCCATCGTATCTGGATAGGTTGGAAGAAGCTTCTGCTGTAGTCAATACATAATATGTAGGTACTAGCAGATCTGTATATTCAAACGAAACAGCTTCTACCGTATGACCGTCCTTTTTGAAAGTATCTAACAGTTTTGAGAAATCATCACGAATGATCGGATCGATTCCTTCAGAAGAAAGTGTGCTATCTAAATATGCTATTTTTACTTTTCTATCTGACGGACTTTTTCTGTCAATAGAAGCATGTTGGACTGTAGTAGGATCCATAGTATCTGGGCCACTCATGACTTCGATTAACTTCGATACGGTAGATACTTCATGACTAATAGCTCCGACTTGATCAAAAGAAGAAGCGTATGCAATGATCCCATATCTAGAGATTTGACCATAGCTTGGTTTCGCCCCTACCAGATTGCAAAATGCAGCTGGCTGTCTGATAGATCCGCCAGTGTCAGTACCGATAGATGCAAGGCAGGTATCTGCTAGTACAGAAGCAGCGCATCCTCCAGAAGAACCACCTGGGACATATTCAGGGTCAATTGGATTTTTAACTGGGCCGTATACAGAATGGCTATTGTCTGAGCCCATACCGAATTCGTCACAGTTTGTTCTACCTATAATGATAGCACCCTCGTCGATTAATTTTTGGATAGCAGTAGCAGTATAGGTAGAGTTGAAACCTTCTAGTATTTTTGAAGAAGCTGTTACTCCTTTTCCTTTGTAGCAGATGTTGTCTTTGATGCTTAGAATGGCTCCGAACAATTCACCTTTAATTTCTCCACGTTTTGCTTCATCGTCTAAAGCCTTTGCCCGAGCCAAAGCTTCTTTTGCATATACTTCAATATATATATTGTACTCCTTGGATTCTTCTATTTTTGATAAGTAGTATTGCACAAGCGCTTCACAAGAAATTTCTTCCTTCTTGTAAGCGGTGATAAATTCTGTATAGGAAGAATACTTAGGCATTTACTGTCGATATGATGTCTGCTATACTTAGTTTGTCTTGGTCGCCTGTTTGCATATTTTTCAGCACGAGTTGACCTGAGTTCATTTCTTCATCTCCAATAATGACGACATATGGTACACCAAGATCATTGGCGTACTTCATTTGTTTTTTCATTTTTGTTGGAGTAGGATACAGCGCAGCGCTGATGCCTTCAGTGCGAATCTTGCCCAAGCATTCAAAAGCAAACTGATGCGCTTTTTCATCTAGCGCAACTAGTAGCATTTTTGTTCCTTCTCCAGCGTGATCAGGAAATAAGCCTTGCTCCTCCATCACATCGTAAATTCGATCAGCTCCAAAAGATACGCCTACACCAGAGACATCCTTGAGTCCAAATCCACTGGTCAGATCATCATAGCGACCACCTCCGCCTATACTACCCATCACTTGGTCTGGATATACATTAGCATCATGTGCTACCTCAAATATGCATCCCGTATAATAGTTCAATCCACGAGCTAAAGTAATGTCGAATACGATTTTATTATACATCGGCTTTAGGTCAAAATACTTGTGAAAAGAACGCAGCTCTTCGATTCCTTTTTGACCCACTTCAGAATCTGCCAACAAGCTTGATAGTTTATCCAGTTCCTTTATTTGTAGTGCAGATAGGATGCTTTCAATAGCCGTAGCAGCAATTCCTCTATTTTCTAATTCTCTTTGTACTCCGTCTATTCCGATCTTATCCAGCTTGTCGATAGCCACCGTCATGTCGATAAACTTATCTTCTATTCCTGCGGTCTCTGCTAGGCCTTGTAGTATTTTTCTATTGTTGATACGAATCTCTACTTTGATATTTAGCTTGTGAAAAGCTTCATCAAAGATCTGTGCCAGCTCTGCCTCATACATGAGCGAGTTGGATCCTACTACATCTACATCGCATTGATAAAATTCGCGGTAGCGACCTTTTTGCGGTCTATCCGCTCTCCACACCGGTTGTATTTGATAGCGTTTGAAGGGGAATGAAATGTCATTCTGATGCATCACCACATAGCGTGCAAATGGCACAGTAAGATCGTATCGTAATCCCTTTTCTGCAATGTGCTTAGTAAGTTTTTGCGAATCTTTATTTTCTAAGGCTTCACTTCCTTCAGCTTTAAGCTTGTTGAAGTAGTCACCCGAATTCAATATTTTGAAAAGGAGCTTGTCGCCTTCTTCGCCGTATTTTCCAGTCAGGGTAGAAAGCTTTTCTACTACTGGAGTTTCGATAGGTTGATATCCATACTTGGTGAATATGTTTCTCAGTGTATCAAAAATGTAATTTCGCTTTTGTACCGTCTTGGGATCAAAATCACGTACCCCTTTTGGTAAAGATGGTTTCATCATTAGCGCGCAGATTTGAATTGCTTCAGGAATCTAATATCATTTTCAAAAAACAAACGAATATCATTGATGCCATATAGTAGCATAGCTTGTCGTTCGATCCCCATACCCCAGGCAAAGCCAGAATATTTCTTGGAGTCGATACCGCAATTTTCTAAAACGTTTGGATCCACCATGCCACAGCCCAGTATCTCTAACCAGCCGGTGCCTTTGGTGATTCTATAGTCATCTTCTGTTTCAAGTCCCCAATACACGTCCATCTCTGCACTAGGTTCAGTGAATGGAAAAAATGAAGGACGCAATCTGATCTTTACATCTTTGCCATACATCTCTTGCGCGAAGTACAACAAGGTTTGCTTCATGTCCGCAAAAGAAACATTTTCATCTATGTATAATCCTTCCACTTGATGAAACTGGCAGTGCGATCTGGCGGATACCGTTTCATTTCTATATACCCTTCCCGGAGCGATTATTCTGATAGGTGGTTTTTCACGCTTCATTACACGCGCTTGCACAGAGGAAGTGTGTGTACGAAGAAGCATTTCTTTGCTGTCTTTTAGATAGTAAGTATCCTGCATATCTCTAGCAGGATGATCCTCTGGTGTATTCATGGCTGTGAAGTTGTGCCAGTCGTCTTCGATCTCTCTTTCCTCTTCTACAGTGAATCCAATTCGCTCAAAAATATTGATGATGCGCTCCATGGTGATGGATAGCGGATGCTTGGCACCTAGTTCCATTTGATTGGCAGGCGCAGTAAGGTCCATTTGTGCCGCTTCATTTTGATCATCAGCTTCTTGTTGTCCTGCTTGCAAATCTTGAAAACGACTCTCCGCCACTTGCTTTACTTCATTGACTAGCTGTCCAAATTCCTTTTTGCGCTCATTGGCGATATTCTTGATTTCACCAAAAAGAGGCTTCAAGATGTTCTTTGTACCGAGGTATCGTATTCTGAACTGTTCTACTGCTTCAGCACCTTGTGGCTGAGCATTCTCGATTTCTTCTTTTATTTGCCTTACTTTGGCGAATATTTCCTCTGACATGCTTTATGTTTAGCAATATTTTTAATGTTGCAAAGTTAAGTTTTTGAAGTGATTTAATACCTATGTTGATAACTGAAGTATTTATGAAGCATTTATTTGCCTAAGAGCGACTTTTAAACATCATATTATGATATCTGATCACTTCTCAAGAATTCAAATACCTGCGCTATTCTAAAGAGAATTTTACATAAAATCACACGCTATGAGCTGATGCTCTTCTTCTGTCTGTCGGGGATGATTATGATCATTTATTCTCCCTTCGGCTTGACGATTGCATTATTAGGCCTGATTAGCTTAGCCCTATTTGATATACAAAAAACGCCCTTCAAGCTTAGATTACATCCCCAGCTTAGGTCCAATTGGTTTGGCTTTTGGCGAGCCCCAAGCCACTGGATGACAAGTTTGATGTTTTTCATCGTGCTACTAAGTGTACTATACTCAACAGATTGGGACTATAGTGCAGGGCGCCTCAAGTTGAAGATTTCTTTTCTCGTGCTGCCTTTTGTCTTTTATTCACTTCCCCGTTTGAGCAGTCGAGCTTACCAAGGATTGTTTTACTGCTTAGTGATCGTACTGTTTTTGACTAATCTTATGCTTGGGGCAAATTATCTTTTAAATTTTGAGGAAATCAATAAAAACATAGCCTTAGGACAGCCCATGCCCACTTTTCGCAATCACGTGCGATATAGTTTGTTACTGGGAGTGGGCATTTTGTCGGGACTGGTATTGGTCTATAGAAGGTTTAGTTTCAAGTACACCTTTGAGGTATGGATGATTGCAGCGATGACCCTGTTCAATTTTATTTTTATCCATATCCTATCCGTCCGAAGCGGTTTGGCGGTTTTATATATCACTATCCTCATAGGGTGTTTCGCACTCGTATTTTTACAGAGAAGATATCTATTAGGTACACTATGTTTGTCGGCGATGATCTTGGCCCCCGTTTTTGCATACTATACCATTCCGAGTTTCTACTCCAAGGTCCACTATGCCAATTGGGAGTTACATGAGTACAGGCATGGACGTACACCGAGTGGTTCTGACCAAGGTCGATTTAGATCTTACATTGTCGGTTGGGAGGTGTTTTCTCAGCAGCCCGTTTTAGGCGTTGGGGCAGGAGATCTCCGGCAGGAAGTGCATCAGCAGTATGATTTACGTTATCCAGATCAAGAGAGAAAGTTGATGCCGCACAACCAGTTTTTGACAGTCGCCGGAGGAACAGGGCTGATCGGTTTGCTGTTATTTCTACTGGCCTTTTTTTATCCATTTTTGTATAAAGGCCATTTCAGAGACCCTTTTTATTTTATATTTTTTCTCGCTTTTTTACTCTCCTTTATGGTGGAGAGCACCCTCGAAAATTCCATCGGCATAGGATTTTACGTTATCTTTTTAGGCGTATTTCAGTCCTATTTGACAGGAGATAATAAGGAGGATAATTATGGGCCTACCCCTTAAGCCCTAGCTTCCAGCCCAACACGCAGGGGTCGCTATGATACGTAGCTCACTATTCGTTCGGTCCTGCGGACTGGCTTCCGTTGGTCGCCACTACTTCTCAGCGCTAGTCCGAAAGATGATTCCGTTATCTCTAATTGTGCCAGTTCATATGAATCTTTAACAGATGTGATTTAGTAATTTTTTTTAGCCATAACGTGCCTGCCCAACTCGTAGAGGTGGGGCTGCATATAAAAGCTCTGGGCTTCAGCCCAGGGTAAAATGACGTAAGACAACCCATTTGGCGCGATTTTTCATTTTCGAAAATCGTGACAAATGGACTCCAAGAACAAAGCCCAAATTTCACAGAAGCCTCATTTTAGAACAGTTCTTGGAGATTACGCTATCTAGGTAAATTCTAAATAAATATGGTGTTTTACATAACTTACACATATAAATATCTGTAACATCTTCTTCGCCTACTAGAATTAAACCGCTGATTTGTTCTCCTTTATCTGATTTAATCAAGGCTAAATAAACAAAAGTAGCTTCCAAGACGTTTTTTGCACATGCTGAGGGGTATTACTGAAAGGCACTCTCTTATTTTTATATTTTTGCACCATTATTTAAAAATGAATAACAACTAATGAAAAAGAATTTATTTATTATTTCGACTCTATTGTTTTTAGCATTACCAATGCTAATGAATGCCCAGGAAATTGAATTTCCGGAATTGGATAAAAGCCCAATGGATGCAGCGCACTTTCCTGATGGATCTGCATATACCAACTACCTACCAGAAGACAGCCCTAATCGTAGAGCAAAAATCAAAGTACTATATAGTAGACCTTACAAGAAAGGAAGAAAAGTATTTGGCGAATTAGTGAAGTTTGGAGAGGAGTGGAGAGTAGGTGCTAACGAGTGCAATGAAATTACTTTTTACAGTGATGTAGAAATAGATGGAACGACGCTACCTAGAGGTACTTATTCTATGTTTGCAGATGTAACTGAAAAGTACTGGGATCTCAAATTTTCTAAACAACTATTTATCGCAGGCACAAGAGATAGAGACAAGTCTCAAGATGTCTTGATGACAAGAATTATGACTTCATCTACTAAAAAAGAAGTAGAGCAATTCACGATCGGATTCCAAAAAGTAAATGACGATGCAACGAATCTAATTTTTGAATGGGAAAATACCAGAGCTGTTTTACCTATCAATATGAACGCAGCAGTGATGGATGGTGAAGATAAGAGTCCAATGGATTTGGCGCACTACCCGCCACGTTCAAAGTATCAAAATTTCTTGAAGCCAGAAGAGGTGGACGCTAACAAACCTCAAATGCGTGTAGCTTATTCTCGTCCACAAATGAAAGGACGTAAGGTTTTTGGCGAGCTATTGAAGTACGGAGAAATGTGGAGACTAGGTGCTAATCAAACTACTTTGATTTCTTTTTATGAGAATGTAAATATCGGTGGTGTTGACATTAGAAAAGGAACCTACGGATTATTCGCAGTAGTGAATGACGGCAACTGGGAATTCATCGTACACAAGAACACAACGTCTTGGGGTTCATACAAGCATGATCCAGAAGATAATATCGTAACCGTAAAAGCAATGACGGCTAAGACGCCTACTACTCTAGAGGCACTTTCAGTAACCTATGAAGATAAAGGAAACAACAATGTTGACGTTATTTTTGGATGGGAAAACACAATGGCTAGATTACCAGTAATGGTTAAGAAGTAATACATTTTTTAAAATGTTTAAAAGGGTGTAGGATCATTGGTTGATTCTACACCCTTTTTTTGTTTTGTACTAATGTTTGTGGTGGCAGTGTAGGATATGTTTGCTGTCGTCCCTTTAGGACTTGGTTTTATTTTTTACCTTTTTGATAGGGTTGCACCCTATCCTTTAGGCTGCGCTCCCTCTGGGAGCATTGGATTTAATCACATTTAATTTTTATGGATTTCTAATTAAAAGTTTGCTAAAGCCAGCCCAGGAGGGGCGGCGGCATAAAGCAACGGGTGAAGCCCGTTGTAAGAAAATAAGATATTTGAAGTCCTGACAGGACGACAGCAAACGTGAGTGATTAGAAAAAGTATACTTTGTGTTTCATTGAAAGAGCGCTTTCTATATGCACTTTGTCATCTTTGTGCACTTTGTGTTTTACCGAGTGAGTGATGTTTTTCACCACAAAGGCACAAAGTGAAAGCGCAAAGAACACAAAGTTAGTGCTTGATTCTTTTGGGTCTTTGTCCTCTTTGTTTCTTTGTGTTTTACCGAGTGAGAGCTGCCTATGTGTACTTTGTCCTCTTTGTGCACTTTGTGTTTTACCGATTGAGCGATGTTTTTCACCACAAAGGCACAAAGTGAAAGCACAAAGAACACAAAGTTAGTGCTTGATTCTT
>CALIEI010000205.1 GCA_938022165.1 uncultured Saprospiraceae bacterium
CTGTTTTGTGACTGCCATATTGATGTTTGGCGCCTTGAATCTTCAAGCGCAAGATGATGAAGGCAGCAAGACCTGGAAAACGCTTTCTAAAATCACCTATCGTAAGCAGTTTGACGAACTGATGGGATTCAAGATCGATGTTCCTGTTTTTTCGGATGATGTCAAGGCACTAGAGGGAAAAGAGATCGTAGTGAAGGGTTATATTATTCCTACTGAAGGATATAAAAGTCATAAGGAATTTGTCTTTTCTGCTTTCCCATATAACATGTGCTTTTTCTGCGGTGGCGCCGGCCCAGAGACCGTAATGGAAGTAGAAGCAAAAAAAGCCATCAAGTTTACCGCCGAAGCTGTTAGTATCAAGGGGGTCCTCGAACTCAACGACGACGATATAAATCGCCTGATTTATATCTTGAAAGAAGTGGAACCGCTTTGATAATTATAAATGATGAATTATAAACGCAGTTCTGACGTGTTCTAAGGGAAATATGAATTATGAGTGATGAATTATGAATGCAATTCTAGCTTATTCTTAGCTATGAAAGAAAAAAGAACAACTTGGAACACACAGCTAAAAGCTAATTGCCAAAAGCTAATGGCTTTTTTTAATTATAAATGCCACTCTAGCGTGTTCTTTAGCTATGAAAGAAAAAACGAACTACTTGGAAAACACAACTAGTGGCTAGCTGCTTGTAGCTTTCTTAACGTTCATTTCATTTATAGAAATTATGAAGTATAGACTTTCTCTACTAATCGGCATTTTTGTTTTAGGTGCCCTAAATACAACTATTGCTCAATCTGCAAACATCTTAGACAAAGGGGACCTGGTTCCGAATTTTACGGAAGTAGATGAACATGGTAATGAGATCAAATTGACAGACTATAGAGGCAAGGTGGTTTTACTCAACTTCACAGCCACTTGGTGTGGTCCCTGCTGGGAAACCTATACACCGATGCAAGAATTACAAAATAGATATAAAGATGACTTGGTGATTATATCGTTTCATCTAGATGAGATGAAGAAGAAGTGGCAGAAGAAAGCGGCATCCAAAGGCATAGAATTTGACGTCATTTCTATTTGGGATTCTGAAAACAAGAAGGCTATTATGAATTCTTTTGAGCCTGATCTATTTCCCAATTTCGTCTTACTCGACAAGGATGGTGTGATCAAAAAGAAGTGGACAGGTAATTCCGAAAAACATCTAAATAGAAATGTGCATCAAGCGATGCGACGGTTTTAAAAAAGGAGTAGAAAAAAAATTATTTTTGCTAACGGCTAACGGCTAATTGCTAACAGCTTTTCTACTTGCTCCTCATAAATTTGTGCCAGCCGAAATAAATCAAAGCGAAGATCACTAAGAAGATCAAGCCGAGCTGCTGTATAGGCATGTACGAAAATATGAGTAGCCTCATCTTGCGCAGAATCATCATCAAGACACTTGCTGCAAAGATCATCAAAATCAATCCAGAGATTTTTCCGAAACCTGGAATGCGATCCAGAGAAACATTAGACTTAGTGATAAACAAAGTGCCGATCATTCCAAATATGGGCACTACCGTGGTAACAAGATCCGTATTCAAGATACTGGCTCCTTCAAAACTGATAGCGTATAATCCTAGACAAACTATGAAGATGGCAGGGACGCAAGTCAAATAGATCAAGGTAGAATATAGATACTTCCATGGAGAAAGGTGTCCTTCGTCTTTGCCCATGATACCTGCTAAGATGGCAAATATCAATATGAAGCCATAAAATAACAGAATCATGAATGGCTTATCACCAGCTGATTCTGTAAACTCTTGAATAGTCATAATCGTCTATGCTTAAAATTAAATGTCCAAGAACATTTTGTAAGGATCTTCTAGCAGCTCTTTGACCTTCTTCAAGAAAGTCACTGAAGTGCTACCATCGATGATACGGTGATCGTAAGAAAGCGCCAAGTACATCATAGGGCGAATTTTTACTTCACCATTGATCGCCATTGGACGCTGTATAATATTGTGCATGCCTAAGATGGCAGATTGTGGCTTGTTGATAATCGGTGTACTCAACATAGACCCAAATACACCACCATTGGTGATGGTAAATGTTCCACCTGACATTTCTTCTAGCGTAAGTGTACCCCCTCTCGCTTTACCTGCCAACTCCTTCAACTTCAACTCAATATCCGCAAAGTGAAGCGACTCACAATTTTTTATTGGAGGTACGACCAAACCAGTTGGCGTAGATATCGCAAAAGAAATATCAGCATAGTTATGATGAACAATATTGATATCATCTTCAATCTGCCCATTTACGTCAGGCATCTCTATCAGCATCTTTGCGCAGGCCTTAGCGAAAATAGACATGAAGCCAAGCTTCACACCATACTTCTCTACAAACTGCTCTTGATATTTTTTGCGCAAAGCCATTACCTCTGTAAGATCTACTTCATTGAAAGTAGTCAGCATGGCTGTTTCATTCTTTGCAGAAACCAATCTCGCAGCGATGGTTCTACGCATCCGGCTCATCTTCTTGCTAGTCGACTCTCTACTGAACTGTGTTGCTGTAGCAGGAGATTTAGCAGTAGGAGTAGCTGGAGCATTAGCTGTTTTACTCGCCTTCATTGCATCGTCTTTGGTGATGCGTCCATCTTTACCCGTACCAGTAACATCAGCAGGAGAGATATTCTTCTCAGCTAATATTTTACTAGCCGCTGGTGAAGGATGTCCTTTAGCATACGAAGATCCATTTCCATTAGAAGTAGCCAAGGCAGGTTCTGCTTTTGGTGCAGGTGCCTCTACTTTTGCTGCTTCTTCCTTTTTCGGAGCAGGTGCTGTTGGTGCCGCTGCTGTTGCAGGTGCTGAAACACTAGTATCGATTTTTGCTACAAGCGCCCCAATTTCTAAATCATCTCCCTCTGCGGCAACAAAGGTAATCTTACCTGCCGCTTCAGCTGGAAACTCTAAAGTTGCTTTATCGGATTCAAACTCGCAAATCGCTTGATCCATGGACACAACGTCACCCTCTGACACTAACCATTGAGAAAGGGTAACCTCTGATACAGATTCGCCGATAACCGGCACTTTCATATCTACAACACTCATAATTATTATTTTTCAAAGATGCGCCGAGCATCCTTATATTTTAAACTAATTAAATTGGGGTCAAGTTACGAACAAGGGATAGCATTTTGCTAATATATTCACTCATTTATTGCTCTTAAGCTGGATAAGCAACAAATCAAAGCCAGATCGTAAACAGCTAATAATAACGGATTTAGCTTAATAAATTTTATTTACATATTCTACTATGCGTAGTAGCCTTATTCCTAAGCTAAGTTCTATACTGATGTTTTTGATTTCTCTTTCACCGGTAAATTGTTGATTCCCATTTAAATCACTAAATGGAACAGATCCAGCCATATATTGATTAGAGAAGTCTGGGCTTACACTTAGTTCTAACAATCCGCCTACTAGTTCAGAAAACATGAACTCCAATCCTCCTCCTACGATCACTCCATAGTTTATCTTGCGCACAGCCGTACCAGGGAAGGGGTGAATCGAATTGAACCGTGCAAACGGGTCATTTTCTGGATGGTAATCTTCTAGATTGGTACTTACAGTAAATTCTCCTCGAATTCCCAGCAACCAATAATACGTAACTGCGTCAGTCAAAAATCTTTGCTTCGCTCCCAATGAAAGCGCAAGATTATTAAATTCATATGGAAAGGATGTAGCTCGCCTAGTGAATATACTGCCATTCTGATTTGTAAAAGAGCCACTTCTCAATCGTAGTGCTCCTCCGCGAACATGATATCCAGCTTGCGCAAATAATGCATATTCAGCATCTGGACTAAAGGTTTCTATATAGGCCATTCCATGATACCTCGCTAGGAGAGAGGAACTTCCACTTCTACCCCAATTTTGAAATCCTATACTCGGGCCTACTTTTATTCCGAAAGCGGATCCACCTTGTGCTGCTACATCTAGAAAGCAGAATAGTGAAATCAATCCAAGCAAAAAAATCTTATTCTTCATACTATAACTCAATTTTATCTATGAGCTAATTTACAATAAGTTTTTGACCAATACTTATGGTATTGGAGTTAAGGTTGTTTACTTGCTTGATATAGTCTACTGATTTACCATAAGTCTTGGATAATCTGTACAGCGTTTCGCCTTTAACCACTGTATGGTATTGGCTTGCTACAACTTGCGGAGCAGAAACTACAGGGTTAGGTGTACTACTTGTTACCGTACTGCTAGGTATACTGCTGATTACAGTACTGCTGCCATTAGTCTCATTACTGCCAGTAGTGTTGCTAGTGGAACTACTGTAGGTGGTGTTATTTGTACTGTTATCATAGGTAGTCGTATTGCTCGGGCTAGTATTGTAAGTATTGCTTGCTGTAGTGCTAGTTGTTGAAGGAGTACTAGGAACTACTATGCTTGTATTCTCCTTGAATGTGGCGTTTGGACTTGCGTCTTGAGACTGATAATTGTCGCTACTACTAGGAGCAGCATAGACGCCAGTATTTTTACTTTCTGTTACTTCCACTATGTCTTCTTCGTAATCAGGCACTACTTTGTAGCTATCTGTAGGCACAGTAGTTTCTCTTTTGCTGCTGACTACATTTTTCTTTTTACCAAAATTGAAAAAGCTATTTTTCTTTTTCTTTGCTGTACTGGCTTCTTTGGTTTCTACCACGGATTGAGGAGCTTCAAAATCAGACAATGAAGTAGCATACTTCTCCACTTTTCTTACTTCTTGCTTTCTGTTGCTTTCGCCAGCAACAAACACCTCTCTAGTAGGAATCAACATATTATCTGGTACTCGCTTTCCTCGTATTTTTAGGATCGCGCCTTCAAGCGGCTCTTGATAAGTTTCCAGTCTGTTTCGCTTTTGTAGTTTGTCTATACGGATACCGTATTTTTGAGAAACCTGAGCAATACTTTCCCCATCCTTTATTTTATGAAATTTCTTTCTCCCTCTAAAAGCTTTTCTTTTAGGCTGTAAAAAAACCACTGTGTTTTCAGGGATTTCTTGCCCTGGTTCAGTTAAACTCTCATTGTATTTAAACAATCTTCTGAGTGGAATATCAGTTTTGATAGATATAGTTTCGGGCGTATCATCTTGAAGAGCATAGATGACGCTGATGTCATTAAGCTTCTTGATACTTTGCTTTTTTAAAGATGCTGCTTTTTGCTTTTTATCGAGTTTTACGATTTCTTCCATCATCACATCCTCATCATTACTCGCAAGCATAGGAGAGTCACCAGGTTCAAACAAGTCGTCATATTGATGAAGTTCGTAGTTGTCTATTATGCTGATAAGTAAAGTAGGATATTTTGGATTAGTCGCATAGCCAGCTTTTTTTAGTCCCTTCGCCCAAGCATGATAATCTTTATGGTCTAAGGCAAATAGAAATTCATAACGCTTATTGTTTCTCAAAAATTCGGAATGCGCGATGAACGAAGATTCAGGATTTTTATATACTCTGAAGCAAGATTCTATTGGATTGCCTTTTTTGTCCTTTTCGTCATCCACTCTATAAAAGCTACGATCATTCCAGTCTCCTCCACATTTTATTCCAAAGTGATTATTAGCTTTCCTCGAAAGGATACTTTTCCCTCCATTAGACTCTAATATGGCCTGAGCAAGCTTTATACTAGCAGGTACACCAGTACGCTCCATCTCCTCTTGAGCTATGGCTTTATATTTATCGATATAATGAAGACGGTCCTGAGAGACTTGACTAAACGCAAATTGAGTAAATATCAAAATGCATACGAAAACGATTGAATTCTTCCTGATCATGGCAGAAGTTTTATTGTTAGTTGTTATCATAAGTATCTCTTTTAGAGTGAATTGTGTAAATATGGGAGGTCTATCCAATCTCTAAATCGATTTTCTTATTATGCTCTTATACGATCATTAGCATTACTAGTTACTGAATCGTACTTTTACAGTTGTATTATGTAATATAAACATGTATTAAACGCAATTTCAAGATGAAATATATATTTATTAGTATATGTTTAACCTTCATTTTCAGCTGTAAAGGGGACCCTCAGCCAACCTCACAGCCTATACAACCACCCCCAGTAGTTGAAAAAATAGTAGAAAAACCCGCCAAAGTGATGGTTTATGCTTGGGTGGACAAACTAAGACTAAGAGAGAAGCCAGACACCAAGAGCGGTATTGTAAAAGAGCTTGCTGAGGGCGAGCCTTTGGTGCTCACAGGAAATGAAACCGATTTTAAGGAAAAAATTAATCTAAGAGGTGTTCTGTACAATGAACCATGGATGGAAGTAATTACCACTGAAGAGAAAGTAGGTTGGGTCTTTGCAGGAGGAGTCAAACTGTATCAACAGACTATTGACAAAAGCATTTCTCCTTACGATCAGTGCTATCAACTTTTAGAACTAGGCAATGAAAGACAATTCAGAAATTGTGAACTAAAAGTCAAAGAAGAACAACTCAAAAAATATAACGCGTATATAAAACCAGATCCAAGAGGATATGAAATAAATCTACTCAGCGGAGAAAAACTAACCCTACTCGATAATGATCCTAGCAAGCTTGGTCGAAATACATCTTTAGATTTTAGAGCTTACTATCCAGAGATAGGCAATTTCGTTTTCCGAATGTATGCAGACTCTATAGATCAGTATCTATTGGTAAACGATAAAGATGGTAGCATGATGCCACTGTGGGGATTTCCAAAACCTTCTGTCAAGCATAATCATGTCATCTCCTTGAGTAGCAAAAATGAAAGTAAGCAAACCAATGGGATCCAACTTTTATCTTTCACATCCAATGGCTTAAGCATAATGCATGAACATGATTTGCTAGAAGCAAAACCCCTTATTGCAAAGTGGATTGAAAATGACAAGGTTGAAGTAACCATCAAGCAGCCTAGCGAAAAATCTGAGCAACTGACCTTTACTTTTGAAGGAGGAGAGTGGAAAACGAATTGACAATTCTTAATGGCTAATAAAAAATAAAAATCCATTTCTTAGATCCACTTGAAATGAGGCGAATTTATGAAATAATTGCACATTGAAAAATTGTTAATTGCACATTGACTTTACTCCGCATAATTATCTAACAAAGACAATTCCATCTTGATACGATACTGCCATTCACGTTGTTGTTCCTTATTGATACTATGACGCGTCATGATGTCGTAGTTGCGCTGCTCGTTGTACCAGTTTTCTAGAGTAGCGGCTACGAAACGTTCAAAATTTTGCTCTTCACCACATTTGAATTCTAGTTCTGATAAAAGTTTTCTGAGCTTGCGGGCGTACAGTTCGGTGATGTCAAAATGAAGTTGCTCATGAGCAAGATGATAATCAGTGATGGCCTCTTGCTTTACCCAAGATTCATCCTTTTCAAAATATGCTCTGAACTTATAAGTGATGATACCATCTTCGCATCCTTTGTAATCGATGATGCCAGATGAAGTAAGGGCATAGAATTGTTCTATATCCATGCGAGGTTCCGCCTCAAAATCTGACCAAGACAATTTGTCTATCCCATCCCAATATATAATATCAGAGTCACTATCTACAGATGCAAATAGTGCCCAGCTCACGATCAATACGACAAAACCAAATATCCTTACACTCATAACATTTCACATTTATGCGTTCTCTAAAAAGTAAGTTTGGTGCGGCAAAAATTGTAATGCGAGAGAGCGATCAAAGATGTTCTGCTGGCTTCCAAAGTACCTTAGTGAAGTCGACGACCTTGTCTTTTTTCACTTGTACCCCTTCTAGCTTAAGCAGCTCCTCCATCATCTTTGGATGTGCGAAACTATTACGTCCCGAAAGTTCACCTTTACTGTTGACTACTCTATGTGCTGGCACCTCTATCGTTGCTGAAAAGCTCTTATTAAGTGCCCAACCTACCATTCTAGCACTTCCTAGTGCTAGATAGTCTGCTATGGCGCCGTAGGTGCTAACTCTTCCTTCAGGAATCATGGCGACTACGTCATAGACTTGGTCAATATAATTTTCTCTCAAATTGATTTTTCGTGATGGTACTCAAAACTGTACCTTTGTGAGTAAATACGACTAAAAGAATATGAAAATTCTGAGTAGTCCTCTTATTAACACAAAATTATAGGTTTTTAGACCATTAATTATTGAGTCTACACCAAAAAGTAGCAGATTTCCAAAAATGGGCTATTTTGGATGAGATTTTTTCTTTTTGAAATTCAGTGATGCCTGAGTATCAGTTGATTGAGAAAAGAGAAAATATCGCCAAAAGAGGCATTTTAGGGTTTTGTGACTTTTTGGAGTGGGCTCATCCTTACTTACTTCTGAAATTATGCCAAAAATCAAAATAAAAGCAAGTAGCATCACAAATCTTACGGATGCGCGCTATTTTGCTGCAATGATGGTCGATTATATGGGTTTCCAGCTCGATCTTTCACACGATGAGCGTATTACACGTGAAGAATTTCATGGTATCAAGGCTTGGGTCGAAGGACCCGAGATCGTCGCTCAAGTAGGTAAAACACCCAAAAACTTATT
>CALIEI010000206.1 GCA_938022165.1 uncultured Saprospiraceae bacterium
GCTCTCTATCGTCCGGCTTGGAACTAAAGTAGTCCTTATCTAGCCAATGCTGATACCACTTTTCTTCTACTTGTGATGCTGTATAATGACTTGGTTGATCCATTTATCTTTTTTTATTTAACATTGAGTCCACTCCGAAAAGTCACGAAAGCACAAAATGACTCTTTTTGCGATATTTTTCATTTTCTCAATCCACTGATGCTCAGGCATCACTGAATTTCGAGAATAAAAAATCTCATCCAAAATAGCCTATTTTTTGCACTCCGCTACTTTCCGGAGTGGACTCAACATTGGTTCGGTAATAAATTTTAAATCGCTGATAATTAGCGATTTAAAATAATAGCGGCAAATCCTATAAGTCGCAGAAAATTAAATACTTACACGAACTTGATTTATAATTTTACAGTAATTACCGAACCATTCATTTCATAGAGTAGCACAAAATTCTATTGAGCTAATGTATTCGCTAAGGTCGGAATCTCTACTTGATTACGTAGCAAATCATCCATGGTTTCTCTCTTCTTTATGAGATGAGCTTCTCCTTCATGTACTAGTACTTCTGCTGGACGGTATCTTGAATTATAATTTGATGCCATAGTGGAGCAGTAAGCACCTGCATTTTTGAAGGCAAGTATATCGCCCTCCTTAATTTCGGTGATTTTCCTATTCACTCCAAAGGTGTCCGTCTCGCAAATATACCCTACAACCGTATAAATTCTAGACTTCCCTTCAGGATTACTTACATTGAAAATTTCATGATGTGATCCATAAAACATAGGTCTGATCAAATGATTTAATCCTGAGTCTACACCCGCAAAAATAGTTGAAATAGTTTGCTTCACTACATTTACTTTTGTGAGAAAATATCCAGCCTCACTCACCAGAAATTTTCCTGGTTCAAACATTAAAGTAAGCTCTGAACCATAATTACTACAGAAGTCATTGAAGCGCTTCGAAATATTAGAGCCTAACTCTTCTATATCGGTGCTGATATCATTTGGCTTATACGGTACTTTGAATCCTGAGCCAAAGTCCAGATAAGATAGTCCTTCGAACTCCATAGCAGTATTAAACAAAATATCTGCTCCTCTTAAAAACACTTCTACATCCAAGATGTCTGATCCGGTATGCATGTGCAAACCTTCAACGTTGATGTTTAGACTTTTGACAATTCTCTTTACTAGTGGTATTTGATGAAAAGAAATACCAAACTTACTATCGATATGCCCCACAGAAATTTTTGAGTTTCCACCTGCATAGATGTGCGGATTAATTCTGATACAAACTGGATGATTTGGGAATCGATCACCAAATAGTTCAAGAATACTGATATTGTCTATGTTGATTTTGACACCATAGGCAACTGCCTTTTCGATTTCTTCAAATGAAACACAGTTGGGAGTATATACAATATCTGTTGGATTGAATCCGGCCTTGAGGCCTAGTTCTACTTCTTGGATAGAAACAGTATCTAATCCAGAGCCCAAAGTCCTCAGATGCCGAAGTATGTTGATATTGGTTAATGCTTTACATGCATAGTTAATTTTGAAATTAGGCACTTCGATAGCGTCTACCAAGCGTTTATACTGTTTGGTAATGACACTGCTATCGTAGATGTACACAGGACATCCATACGTTTCACAAATAGCTAATGGATCCACATTTCCTGCGAATTCGTACCTTCCTTCATTCAATACCATGATGATAAAATTTTTGGTTTTTTTAATGTAAAATGAATACATCCTCTAGGCTATGAAGCCTAAATAAGCGGCAAAGATAAAGTTTTAGGCAAAAAACTGAACTAGCATCACACCAAAAGCCGTTATAAATACATCTGAGGAGTAATGAACTTAAAAGAAGGCGTTTGCAAGTTGAAAAAGTCATACAAGGATTAAAAAACGAGGACAGAAAGGTCCAGCAGCAGCTTTATGATAAGTATGCGCCTATCCTACTCGGTATTTGTCGACGATATGTGAAAGTGACCGAAGATGCTGAAGATGTGCTAATTGATACTTTTTTTAAGATTTTCACAAATATTCATCAATATAAGGGAGCAGGTAGTTTTGAAGGATGGATGAAGAGGATAGCGGTAAATGAGTCATTGATGCTGATCCGTAAGAAGCACAACTTTAAGCTAACCGTTGAGATAAGTAATATTGAAATCTCATCTCCGAGCAAAGCGCTACATAATCTGCAAGAAGCAGATGTATTAAAACTATTAGAAAAGTTACCTACTGGATATCGTACCATATTCAACATGTACGTTATCGAAGGGTATAAACATAGAGAGATTGCTGAAGAGTTAGGTATCAGTATCAACACTTCAAAATCTCAACTTATATTAGCTAAAAAAAGACTAAAATCCATGCTCTCGGATCAAGAATTGGGAGACGTGGGATGAAACTCAAATAATGATGAAGGATAATAATTTTGAATCCACATTTAAAAATAAAGCTGAGAAGCTTACATCTGAAGTGCGTCCTAAGCTTTGGGATAAGCTAGAAAAGCGTATGGATGATCACTATGAAAGTACCTCTGTAAACGCACCGGTAATATCTATTGACTGGATTCGTTATGCGGCTGCTTTGGTCTTATTAATTGGCGCTGGCTTTATGCTGAAACAAGTAAGCCAAGAAAACGCTTCTCCTACTCGGTTTGTGATGGAAGAAATTTCCTCCCCGGTGGAAGCAGATCTGAAGTATAAAGAAATGGTAGAATTCAGTCAAAAATACTATCATACCTTAATCAATCCTGGCGCTAAACAAAATTTGTAGCATGTAAAAGGGCGATGCGAATAGCAGGAAGCCCTATAAGGACAAGAGGTGGAAGTGGCACGATGCATAATAAAGCCTAGCTGGCGCAATAGCTTATGCAGCGTATAACGGACGACTCGGTGCCAGCGTTTTTCACGCTTGGCATGGCCCCAAAAAATCAAAATACCAATACAAGAAAAATCCCCCTACTGCTTAAAAGGATGTCTTTGAACCCAATTTTCTTGGGGATTGAGAATGCTAATGATTGGCGAGATTACTCTATTCAACAGTGCGTTTTCATGGCGAAGATAAATACACAATTCGCTTGGTTTTGCACCTACTGAACTTTTAATTTCCAATGCAGTCCTTGCAAAAATGATCTTTTGCTTTTTCATCTCGATAGCTTTCTTGACCTTATCGAAAAGCATGGTCATATAAAGCTGATGCGAAGTGTTATAATTTTTGTTGAAACCTAAAAAGTGCGCTTCTAGCTCATCGTGATTGGAAATAATAGTATTGAAACCAATCAATTCATCATGTAGGTAATAACCAAATAACTTAAAGCGATCGCCCATATTCTTCTTTAGATCCAAAAAATAGGTAGGCTTCAAATAGATCAAGTTGAATCCTGCATTTTTTTGTACACTCAAAAAGTGATTAAAAATGGTTTCTAAGTTATTCTCAATATCCGCTTCAGAGAATTCAACTGAGCGAATTTCGTTTGATTTTTTATACGCCCTCTTTGCGCGTACACGATATTTAGAAGTAAGGCTATCCAGATAAGAATCAAAACTATCCCAACTAGGGTCTATATCCATGATCATATTGGGTTGCACCTCAAATCTATGATACCCCTTTGTGGTCCAATCTGTATCCAATTCAGGTGTAGTGTACAAGTCCTTAGCAATAATCGCAGAGGGATGCTTAGAGTCACTGTAGTATTCTTTTTGGATTCCTTTGGCTGTTTGAGTGATGATATCTGGTATCTGCTGCTTGTTTATCAGTTGGTAATCAAAATTGAAACCATACTCTCCTGTCAATAGGATATTGCCACAGAGTATCCCTATAAACTTTACCTTCTTGGCAAACCAATTTTTGATTGAAAATGATTGCTTTTTTTCAACTTCCTCCTCCTTGTAGCTGGTATCTGCCTCCCACAAACCACATTGAAATAGCGAGCGACCTACAACTTTATCATTCATATAATACACAACATAGATCTGCTGCATATCATTCTGAAAGTTATGTTCGACGACATCTAAATAAGAAAAATCCTGTAATACATTTTGCCCTTGAAAGGTAGCCTTAGTCCAAGCTTCACGGCATTCACTGAGTACGGTGTGACAGCTGAAACTGAGCCCAGAAACATCGGGGATGTTAAATTTCTTTATACTTTTGGATACCATTTTAGCTATGACACATGAATACCAATACCTATATCTTGGATTGGAATTGATGCTCAAAATAACAACTAATCTTTCAATTTGTTGCTACTATCCCATCAGATTATATTTATTTAACTCGAAGTACTTCACATCAGTATTATAGTGATGGGCGGGGCCTTTATATTCAAAGCCGACTTTGTGTAATACGTTCACAGAGGCTTCATTTTCAGGATGTGTGACAGCGACTAGTTGATCTAGCTTTAATTCTGAAAAGGCATAATTCTTCATAACCAAAGATCCCTCGGTTGCCAATCCTTGTCCCCAGAATCGCTTCATCAAACGATAGCCAAACTCCATCTTTTTCGGATCTTCAAATGGCTTCATCATAAACCAACCGACAAACTCCGCAGAAGACTTATCAATTGCTATTCTATATCCGATCTGATCATTGGTAATTTCGCAAGCTTGCAGAAAATAAGCTTTGCTCTGCTCTCTATCCATAGTAGGTCGTATATACTTCATCACTTCTTCATCCTTATTGAGATGATAAAAGAAATACTCGTCCTCATTTTTAGGCGGTCTAAGTATCATACGATCGGTTTCGAGCAACATGTGGTGTAATGGTATTTGGTTTAAAATTAAAAAATCCTGTTCTAAAAGATTACAAATTAACTGATTTGAAAGTTTTAGAAGCAGACTAATTGTTAATTTTCTTTAACGCTCCACTTTCTTATTTCTTTTGCTGCAAAGGTTTCATCTTTCCACCCCAGCAACTTCATTTTTCCTAGTCCTTTGTAATTTAAAAACCATTCTTGAACTATAAATTGAGCAGCATTATACTTTGTGATAAAAGAACTAAACTTCTCCACATTTATGATACGCTCTGAAGCCTCAAAAGGTACAGCTATTATTTTATGATCATTTTCTCCCTGATCTTCCAATAAAATCACTCCTATCGGGAGTACTTTTATGACCGATCCTCGAGGTGCAGCGTCAGATAATACCAGTACATCCAAGGCATCTCCATCTCCACCCTTATCTTGATCCATATGAGTACCGGCAATAAACCCATAATTGCCCGGATAAGGCAAAAAGTCTATAACTCTTGTTTTGCCATCAATTTTATCTGCCTTAATATCCTTGGTCGATTTATCTAGCTCATACTTTACATTAGTACCTGCAGGGATCTCTATATAGGCATTTATACTGCCATCATCATTAAAGGCATTACTTGGTATAGGTTCAGGCTTTGGACCATTGGATGCTACTCCTTGACAATTAAACAAGGTAAAGAGCGCAAAAATACCCATCAATAGAACAATCTTGGATTGTATTTGTATCTGAAATGATGAATAATGAGCTTCAAGGCTTGATTCTTTGTCAGAAGAAATACAATTAGTGTATAACAAGCTAAATAAGTTTTAAATTCGGGCGTCAATATGACGAACAATGTAAATTTGCGTAAAATGGCTGATAATTCTTACTTTAAACCAGAAGATCTTAAAAAATTTGGAGATATCACTAAGTGGCAAGAGACACTTGGCAAAAAGTTTTTTGAATATTATGGTGAAGTTTTTAAGGAAGGAGCACTTACTGCTCGTGAAAAAGCGTTAATTGCTTTAGCAGTATCTCACGCTGTACAGTGTCCTTACTGCATAGATGCTTATACTAACACTTGTGTCACAAAAGGCGCAGAAGAAGAAGAGATGATGGAAGCAGTCCATGTGGCTGCAGCGATCAAGTCGGGCGCTACATTAGTGTACGGCGTTCAGATGATGAATCATAATAATAAAATTTCAATGTAAATCGACATATGGCTATCAAGCAAAAAACAAAATCTTTAAAGGCTAGAGGAGAAGATCTTTCAAATACTTTTTTCCAACTTGACGTACTCAATGGAAAGCAAGTTACCGATGCTAAATTCACGCCTTTCGCCAAGAAAATTGGTGAAGCAGGATTTACAACCTTGACTCCGACAACGCTGGAGATATTTCAACTCAACATTGGAAAATTATGTAATCAGACTTGCACACACTGCCATGTGGATGCAGGGCCTGATCGAAAAGAGGAAAACATGGATAAGGCGACACTAGAGAAGTGTCTCAAAATTATTGCTTCCGTTCCTTCTATTCATACAGTAGATATAACGGGTGGTGCGCCAGAGATGAATGCACACTTTAGATGGTTTGTAGAAGAGTGCTCCAAGCTAGGTAAGAAGGTTATCAACCGTTGCAATTTGACTATTATAGTAGCCAATAAAAAGTACTTTGATCTACCAGAGTTCTTTGCTAAGCATAAAGTGCACATCATTTCATCGCTTCCTTACTTTTCAGAAGGAAAGACTGACAGCCAACGTGGCGACGGCGTTTTCCAAGCTTCTATCAAAGCATTGAAAATGTTGAATGAAGTAGGGTATGGAAAAGAAGATCCAGATCTAGTTTTAGATCTAGTATATAATCCTAATGGTGCTTTTTTGCCCGACGATCAAGCGAGTCTTGAAAAGCTATTCAAAAGAAAATTGAGTACTAAGTTTGGTATAAGCTTCAACATGCTTTTTGCCATTACGAATCTACCGATATCTCGTTTTCTAGATTACCTTTTACAATCTGGCAACTACGAAGAGTATATGGAGAAGTTGGTTAATGCCTACAATCCGATGACTGTTCAAGGCTTGATGTGTCGAAATACTATTAGTGTAAGTTGGGACGGCTACCTTCACGACTGTGACTTCAATCAAATGTTGGAGTTAAAGGTAGCTACAAATGGCTCTCAACACCTCGATGATTTTGATCTAGAAAAACTAAAGAATAGAAATATCGTCTTGAACCAACACTGTTATGGATGTACCGCTGGTGCAGGTTCTAGCTGTGGTGGAGAGATTGCTTAAATCTTTTCAAGCATTATTTTAATCTTCCTATCATTTTCAAAATATTTTTTTGGGAGTGCCCTTGAATGCAAGTAGCAAAGCATACTTGCATTCAAGGTCGAGCTCTTTCGGGGTACGCTGTCGCTTGTGCCGTCGCTAAAGCTTTGGCGACACGCGACCCGTCCCTCTCCTATTCGATTGAGCTAATTCTATCCATTAGGATTTTTCTAGCTTAGAGAAATAAATGTTTCTACTTAAGATGTCGGAGAGTGACCAAGCCCTTTCGATCTCTCACTCAAAATTTCATATAGTATATCGTAATTCATCAATTTACTTTTCTGTATAAATTACTAATTTAGAGTCATGAAAAATTCTATTCTACTCATTATCACGGCTATAGTATTGATTTTATCAGCATGCAAAGCAGCCAAAACTCCAGAAACCAGCATGGATAAAAAAGAAGAAATCGTTCTTGAAGAAAGCAAACCACACACAAAGCTGATAGAAATGGCCAAAGGCGCTTGTCACGGTATGTGCCCTATCTATAGTCTCGCTATTTATAATGATGGTGTAGCAGAGTTTAATGGAAAACGATTTTGCGAAAAACTAGGTCCCTTCAAAGCACAGATTTCTGATTTTGAATTGGACCTCTTAAAGCAAAAGGTATCCAATCTAGGAATAGAAAAACATCCTGACAAAATCGAATCCATGATTCCTGATTTTCCAAGTACTAAGATCACTTGCTATAAAGCAGATAACACTTCCAAAAGTGTATGGTGGAGAGATGGCGCTCCAGCTGAACTCAGCGATATAGCGGTAACATTAGATAAGTTCAGGACTGATCTTCAATGGGACTTAGATACCGAAGCTCCCCTTCCCAAAGGTGCGATAGAAAATGAATTACTGATACAGCTAAAAGATGGCGTTGAAGCTAAAGAATTTGCAAAACTCTTTAGTGATTATGATCTACTCCCTGCAAAACAACTTATGCCTGATCAACCTTATTGGCTTTACAAGTTTGACACTGAAAAGATTTCAGGCTATGAATTATTAAATCTTATTTACAAGTCTAAAAAAACACACAATGCAGAATTTAACAAAGCAGTTGAACAAAGGAATTAATATAAAAATGAACTGGTTTTTATTCTTTTCTTTTTTGTTTGCATCTAATATCTGCCTTGGGCAAACGCGACCAACAACGGCCCCAGTGGAGGAAAAACTGGCCTATGAAGAATTTGAAATGACAGAAGGAGATACCACTTATGTCATGAAAAAATATTTTCTCTTGACCTATTACAAAGGAGATAAGCGTGACCAATCTGAAGCGCAAGCAGAAGAAATCCAAAAAGGACATCTTGATCATATGAACACCTTGGCTGATGAAAATAAAATATCTATCGCTGGTCCATTTGGCCATGACGGCCAAGAAAGAGGCATTATTATTTTTAATGCTTATTCTATAGAGGAAGCAGAAACACTTGCCAAAAAAGATCCTGCAGTTATTGCAGGCAGACTAAAATATACACTCTACCCAATTTGGTTAGCTAAAGGATCCACACTGGATTAATCACAAAAGGCAATACCTGTAGCTCTTGCCGTTTTGATTAGATAATGATCCAAACTAACCACATTGTATTTAGAAATTGCTTCAGCTAAAGACACTGTAACTAAGGTGTCATTTTGCAGGGCAACCATTTTACCAAATTCTCCATCCTTTACCATCTGGAAAGCTTTAGTACCCATAGCCGTTGCTAAGATTCTATCAAAAGCAGTAGGTGTACCTCCACGCTGAGTGTGTCCAAGGATTGTAGTTCTAACTTGAGCCTCTACCCCACTGACTTCTAACTGCGCCCGAAGTTCAATAGCTACTCCTCCCAATTTGATATGATTGTCTCCAACGTCTTTTGCAGCAGTACCTGTAACTGTACCATTTTTTGCTTTTGCGCCTTCCGCAATAACGATGTTCACAAAACCGACACCGTCTTGATACCGAGCCTCAATATTTTTTACAATCTTTTCAAAATCATATGGTATCTCAGGAATCAAACAAATCTCTGCGCCCCCAGCAATAGCCGTATGCAAGGCAATCCAACCCGCATCTCTCCCCATTACTTCCATAATCATAACACGATTGTGCGACTCGGCAGTAGTGACCAGTTTGTCAAAAGAATCCGTTGTTATCTGTACCGCAGTATTGAAACCAAAGGTGACGTCAGTGGCAGAAAGATCGTTGTCTATTGTTTTAGGGACACCTATTATTTTAAGCCCTAGATCATGCAAAGTTTTTGAAATCGCCTGACTTCCATCTCCCCCAATATTGATTACATATTCAAAACCAGCAGCATGGATTTTGTCTACCAGTTCTTGGCAGCGATTTTTAGTTGTCCAAGTTCCGTCTTCCAATTTCATTGGGAAATCTAGTGGGTTCCCTCGGTTGGTAGTTTGAATTATCGTCCCCCCTTTTACGTGTATACCCGCTACTGCTTCATTATCAAGCTTGACTATTTTAGCAGGCTCACACAGAATACCATTGAAAGCTTGTAAACTTCCCCATATCTCGTATTCTTCTTTATCGTTGATGGATGCTTTGACGATGCCTCTGATCACTGCATTGAGACCTGGGCAATCCCCACCTCCTGTGGCTACTAGAATTTTTTTCATGGTCAAATGTAGTGCTTCTAGTCAACTCTACAAATTGTTGAAGCCATCAACATTCCGTTTATCAAAAGGAATTTTTAAGAAATTTAAAGTAGAGGATGGATTAACTCTTATATAAAAACTATATGTACCTCTAGTCGGCTGCCAGCTCATACCTGTCTCCCAGCAATGCAGATTACGGCTAAAACCAAGATCTGGGTAAGACAATTGATTGGATCTAAAATCATATCCAATATTTCCGATCCGTACATTCCACTGGTCCGTGATCTGAATAGAACCACTAGTGGTCAACGTATGTGTCGCTACTACAAGACTATCGCGTCCATCCACTGGTTCAAGTCTTAAATTAACTTGATGGCGAAAATTGAAGCCTTCAAAAATTTCAGAAATAGTACCATATCGGGATCTTTCTTCTTCAATATCTCTATTTGGATTTTCACCTTTTATCAAATCTCTTATTCTGCGGATGGTAAAGGTAGTGCTTATATTGGCTCTACCTCCTGTAAACCTGGCCAACTTGCCTGTTTCCTGAAAGTGGAAGTTGTTTACGGTTACATTCGTCTCATCATCTTCAGAGTACAAACTCCATGCTGCCCCAATATTTAATGTTGTTAATCCTTTGAATAATCTGGCTGTTCCACTCATCGAAATGGGAGACCAATTCAAAGAATCTGCAGCAGCATTATAGCTACCATTGAATCTAATGTTATCAAAAAGCTTGATTTTATTTACGGTACTATCTTTTTTAGAAAACACTTTTGCTTCAAAAATATTATTGATCCCGTATGAGATATTGGCTTGTTCACCCGTAGCAGTCGGAGAACCAAATATACCTCCTTCATATACCCCGTATTGGACGGATTGCAATTCTCCTAACTCATCCTCATATTCTAGGGTTTCGAAATAGCCTCGTTCCTCTTTGATATTACTAGGAGAATAATTAAAAGATAATGTTGGTTTTATCAAATGCCTCACCCCTCTTAACCATCCTTTATTGCTAACCCAGGTACCAAAGATTTGAGTATTAAGCGATACCCCTCCAGAGTAATTATTCCATCGATTAAACCCAAAATCATTAATATCCACAATGCTATCATTTCGGATAGCATTGGTAACCACGTTAAAATCTGAACTGTCCGCATTATAAAAAGTATCTATCTGAATATCATCATCAAATTCATACACTCTACTTAAATCTCTTGGCTGCCACACTTCGCGATATTGTACACTAGGACTTATATTCAAATACTTGAGTAGTTTAAAGGAGGTGCTTGAAGAGATCCGTTGTTCAATTCCAAATTCTATATCCTCAAGAGACTCTTCCGTGAATAAAGTGGTATCCGTAGTAACCAGTTGATTTCTAAATCTTGCAGAATAGGTTGCTGATATTTTCTCGTACCATTTCTCTTGTCCACTTTTCACCTTACGTTTGAATGGAAATAGACTTTGCGTTTTAAATTCCGCAGTTGGGAAATTTAAAGTTACCTGATTGGAATTGGTATTCTGCGAGTGCCCAGCAGTCGCCGTAAAACTGTAAGGTTTTCCTGAAAAGGATTTTCTATAATTTATATTAGAGCTTAGCGTATTATTAAGTACATCTTCGGCACCATTTCGATTCAATGATTGATAGTCATTGGTCTGAATATTCACACTCCCTTGGAATGACCTAGTTGGATGCGCCCTTTGATCTTGCGAATGACTCCAACGAATAGAAAAAGATCTTTGTATTTCATCTATACCTCTTAGCTCCTGCTTTCTTACTGACCAGTTCAAATTTAATGATCCTGTGTATTTATAAATTTTCTTGTAATTGGAAGTCAAATGCAATCCGTAGGTGCCATTGAAATAAACATCACCCGTCAGACTCAAGTCCAGATTATCATTGATTGGCGTATAGTAACCTATATTGTCTAAACCAAATCCCCAAGCTGGAGAAAAGGTGAAGTCTTGAGGGAAAATTATACCTGCTGTTCTAGTCTTCGATATCGGAAAGAAACCAAATGGTAGCACCAGTGGTGTAGGCACACCCATAATCTCTAGATTAGAAGGACCTATCACGACTACCTTATCTGGTATAATTTTTTGCTTTCTAGATCTTATTCCATAATGCGGTTCAGGATGATCGCAAGTCGTAAAAATAGCATTGCTACTATAGACTGAATTTTCTTCTTCACTATCCTGATCAGGAGTTAGAATTTTGGCGCGTGAACCCAAAACATAAAGGTCGTTATACTGCGACCTAGCATCGTAAATAATTCCTTTCTTTGATTTGAAATTATATCGGATTTTCATAGCATCAAAAGTCTGATCTGCACTTTTGAACGAAGGAACTTCTGTAGGTTTTTTCAAACTATCTAAAGCGTTCTCTGCAAAAACTTCATTTTTTCCCCAATCCACAACCATCTTTCCTGCTGTAAGATCTAGATCTTCATAAATTACATTGGCCTCCCCATATAGATAGATTTTCTTCTCTTTAATGTTGTACACAATCGAGTCACGAGCAGTATAATTAATCTCATCATCGATAGCATCCTTTGAGATGGCAATATTGGCTGGTCTCTGATTTGAAACTGGAGGCATCGGAATAGAATCCTTTGCTATTTTGGTTGAATCTGTCTTGACTAAACTATCTATTGATAGTGAGATACTATCAACTAGAATCTCTTCAGTAGAAGTCAAAGAATCCGGCTCTTGTGCAGCAAGTATACAAGACATCATTAGCCCTACGAAGAACAACAGCGTTCTTATGAAATTTATAGGATAATATGACATTGAAATCTTTAGCCTCATTAAAGGTTAATATTGTTCTCTTTGTACGATCTTAAAAACAAATTGATATACAGGTCTATTTAAAATCAAGCTGCAAAAATGGTTAAAACTTAGCGCTAAACACTCGAAATTTGATATATTTTGATTCATTTTTAACAATTTTAAGACTAAGTCTAGTAGTAAATTGAGCATTAATTAAAGCATTAGCTTAACTTTATGTTATCTCAAATGCCAAAGAATGTCTAATTGTATATAATTCGAGATGAAACACTTACTAATGTTATTGTTTAGTGCTATTTGGTTGCATAGCCATGCTTGTCAATTTCAAAGCTGCACACATAATTCTATCAATGCGTCAACCATCTACACTCATGGTCAAGAAGCAGAGGATATCTTCAAGCAATTAATCTCTTATAAAAGTAAATCAAATCCAGTCGACATTGTAGTTATTGACCCTGGCCATGGCGGCAGGGATAAAGGTTGCTCTGGTTCTAATTCAATAGAAAAAACAATTACCCTAGAGATAAGTAAGAAACTAAAAAAACTAATAAATGCTCACTTACCGGATGTCAAGGTGCTGTTGACGAGGAAAGCAGATACTTTTGTGTCACTAGACCAGAGAGCTGCTTTAGCGAATGATAATGATGCTGATATCTTCATTTCTGTGCACTGCAATTATCTAAGAAACGCAGCAAAATTTAGAGGCTCTGAAACCTTTGTTTTAGGTGCTGATCTAGAGGATGAAATCACTGAAGAACTGGCCATGCGTGAGAATGAGTCTATTAAGTTCGAGAAATCTTATAAGAGTAATTATGGCGGTTTTGACCCCCTATCTCCAGAGAGCTATATCATGTTTTCAATGATTCAAAACTTGTATCTCGACAACAGTATTGTCCTTGCTCAACTGGTTGATAGCGAATTGAGTAGTACAACCAAAGTGAAAAGTCATGGCGTAAAACAAGGTGCTTTTGTTGTTTTGAAAGAAACCAATATGCCTAGCATTTTGGTAGAAACTGGTTATTTGAGCAATATTTCAGATGAAAAGTTGCTCAAAAGCGCAAGTGGACAAAACAACATAAGTCAGGCACTATTAAATGCTATTCAAGCCTATAAATTCTCTTTTGAATAATCTTTAGCATTAGAAAGTTCAATCCACATACAGGTTAAAGTATATTAAACTGAGTTAATTCATTATTACTTAGTTATATTCGCATCATTTTTAATGTATTATCTGTTTAAAAAGAGGTAGACCTCCAATTCTTAGTAGGCCTACTATAGAGATAGAATCCTAAATAAAAGGTACATGTTCTCAAATGAAACGAAAATAGGCTTGCTTGTAATTATTTCCCTTGCTTTGATGATCTGGGGATACAAGTTTATTAAAGGAAAAAACATCCTAACAAGCTCCACTATTCTATATGCTCAATATGATGAGGTAGACCAGTTAGCTACATCAACACCGGTGACTATTCAAGGGTTTCAAGTGGGTATAGTGAATCAGATTTCCTTTGAAAATGTAAATGGAAAGCAGATGGTGCAGGTTGAGCTTGATATTGAAAAAGGAGTTAACATTCCTAAAAACGCAGTTGCAAATATTGTCTCTACAAGTATTATGGGTGGCAAAGCTGTTTCCATAGAATTTGATAGACCTTGCTCAGGAGCTGATTGTGCAGGATCTGGCGATATGATAAAAGGAGTCTATAAGAATATACTATCCTCCATGGTGACTACAGATCAGCTAGGCGGGTATATGAATGAAGTACAACAAAACGTCGGCCCTATTGTAGATAGTCTTAAAGCTCAATTTAGCGGATCAGAAGGAGGTCAGCAATCGATGCAAGATGTCCAAGCCATCATTGCCAACCTAAAATCAGCGACGACTTCAATGGATCTGTTGATGCGAAAAAGTGCAGGTAAAATAGATGGTCTACTAGCAAACCTTGAATCTATAACCAATACTATAAATTCAAGTCAAACAGATATCAAAGGTATCATTTCAAATGCGAATTCTTTTTCATCAAAAATGAATGCGCTTGAGCTGGACAAAACCCTTGCCAAAGCCAATAAAGCGATTGATAGCACACCAGTATTAATGGACAAGCTACAAAACACTTTAGGAGAAGCGGATAAAGCAGCTCAAGAACTAAGCAGCCTAATGCAAAAAATGAATAATGGCGAAGGCACGCTTGGCAAGCTAATGAACGAAGATGAGTTGTATACAAACCTTGAAGAAACGCTAAAAAACATGGACTTGCTTCTTGAAGATCTTCGTCTTCATCCAGAAAGATATAGAAGAATCCTATCTAAAAAGAAAATCCCTTACGAAGCACCGAATTAATTGTTTATGGTTAATTTTTAATGATTAATAGCTAACCCTGTTCCTAATGGCTAAAAAGCTAATAGGCTAACAAACTAATAGGCTAAAAGGCTAACAGACTAACAGACTAACAGACTAACAGACTAACAAACTAACAGACTAACAGACTAACAAACTAACAAACTAACAGACTAACAGACTAACAGACTAACAGACTAACAGACTAACAGACTAACAGACTAACAGACTAACAAGCTAACAGGCTAACAAGCTAACAGCTAGTAATCAAAACTCATAACTAAAAAACACCTCATCAATTATCGGATATCCTTTAGCGTCGGTATTCTGAAGAATAATAGTGATGTCAATCTTTTCAGACTTTTCTTTTTCAGAACTATCGAAACTGGCATAGATCGTTCCAGACTCTCCTTTCTTAAAAACTTTGGTAGGTGATGGATATTCAAGCGTGGTGCAATGACAGGTAGTCACTATTTCGAGTTGTACAGGAATATTGCTGGTATTGGTGAAGGTATATTCCGTTTTCCGAATATCCCCTTTTTGGATCTTCCCAAATTCAACCATCTTTTTATCCCATTCCAAAACAGGCGTCAAAGCATCCTTTCCCGTTTTCTCTGGTGCTACATTTATATTCTTTTGCACATTACAAGCACCTAGACATAAAGATACTAGTGCCAAATAAGAGATGGCATAGAAGTATTTCATTGCTAAACTATTTTACAAATACTAGTTTGTCGATTTTTTGAACTGTCTCTTTTCAACTTGAATGGTAGTAGGGCCTTCGAGAATGACAAACTCAGTACGACGATTGAATCTATGTTGATCATCATCACACTTCACTCCATTGACACATTCATTACGTATCTCAGTCTCTCCTTTTCCAACGGCTCTAATTCTTCTTACATCGATCCCGTTTTTAATCAACCAACGTTTTGCAGAAGAGGCACGTCTTTGAGAAAGTTCTTGATTGTACTTGTCCTTACCTTGAGCATCCGTATGTGAGTTGAGTTGAATTTTCATCTCAGGATACTTATTCATCAAATCAAGCAATACCATCAAATCTTTTTCTGCATCTGGTAAGATCTTGTCATCATCAAAATCATACAGAATATTTTTTAACTCTATAGCTTGGTTGATAGTAATCGTCTCAAAGTCTGGCTCTTTCGGCTTGACTGGTTCAGGCTTTTTCTTTAAGTAAAGTACTTTTGCAAATTCTTTTGTTTCATCGAGATCTACAGTATTGAATTCTATAGTATCTGGAAAATAACCTTCCTTGTTAGCGATGACCATGTATGCTTTATCTATCTCTAAAGCATAGTTTACCTTATTAGTAGTTCCGGAGTTTTTAAATTCTGTTTTACCAGGAGTATTATTTACAACTTCGACCAATTGAAAATCAGAACTATCGATCGGCTGCTTGTCTTCGGTAAAAGCACCCGTGATTAAACTTGCTTCCACTTTAGTTAATAGTACTTCGTAGATATCATTACAACAAGTATTAGATTCTACAGAAGAAGTTCCTTCTCTATTAGAAGCTAAGAATCCACTATATCCATCAGGACTCAATGAAAAGAATACATCATCCAAAGGAGAATTATACCCTTTGCCCATATTCGTTGGCTTGCTCCATTTGGTTCCATTCCAAGTAGAATAGAAAATATCATATCCCCCCATACCAGGTAGACCGGTAGTACTGAAATACAAATTCCCATCTTTATAAAAAGGTGTTTCTTCGTCTCCTATGGTATTGATACCAATTAGCGGTACAGGCTCACCAAATATTCCATCTCCTTTTTTAGTAGCATAGTAAATATCAAATCCACCATCGCCACCTTCCATATCAGAAGAAAAATACAGCACTTCTCTACCAAATAATTCTCCAGGTGCAGGATGCTTCGCTAAAAATGCTCCATTTACACCTTGTGCTTCTTGTGGTGGTGACCAGTTACCGTCTGCTCCATAACTAACGTATATTTTACTACTCGTAACTTCATTAGTAGAAGGATCGATCTCTGACCTAGTGAAGTACATGGTTTCACCATCTTTAGAAAACTTCACATTACCGGTGTGAAAGTCTGGACGATTGATTTCCATATCCAATGCTTCCGGCTTTTCCCACTTTCCCTTTTTTCCTTTCTTTGCTTTATAAAGTTTAAGATGGTAATCTTCATTAGTACCATCTAGTCTAATCAATTTGTTTTCGTCAAATGATGCAAAGTACATAGTCTCGCCATCGTTGGCATAGGTTGGGCTATATTCAGATTGCTTTGAGTTGATCTCTTTAGATTCTATTCGCTCCACATTCAATCCTAGCGTTTCTAACATATCAACCGCTTCAATAGCTCCAGCCAATTCGATTTGAGCCATTGCTTTTACTTTTTCATCTTGTGTAAATTCAAGAAATTCTTCAAATACAGGAATCGCTTCCTCATACTGCCCTAATTGCTTTAGTGATCTGGCATAATTGAATAGATCCTTTTTGTAAGTGCCTTGACCCTTATCTTTTCTTATAAGTAGCGCATAACGATTCGCAGCATACTTATAATCTCTAATCTTGTATGAGGCATCTGCCACCATATAAGCAGCCTCGATATCATCGCGCTCTTCTTTTATGTATTCTTTAAGTTTTTCAATGGCGTTGACATAATCACCATTTTCATAAAGCTCTTCTCCAAAGACCTTGAGTTGATCCGTGGAGCTTTTATTGATCGGCTGCGCCTGAAGAATAACTGTAAAACTTAGTATCAAAAGAGAAAGTAAAGTTCTCATAGTATCTGATTTTCTTTGGTTAGCATTAAAATTTAGGACATAAAATAGCAGGATCTACTTCAGGCTGCTTGTAGATGCGGAAAATGTAGTTGGCGGCTATTTCCAAGCCTCCTTGATTATTATTGGCATCAGCGAGTGTAGACAAGGTCAAGTCGTATCCAATACCGACCCGCAGATCTCCTTTCTCATAACCAAATAATACTTGCAAAGCATCTCCGACTCTATATCCTAAACCAAAACGAACTTTAGGGGCATCTTTGTCTTTAATAATCTTACCTTTTTTACCATCGTCACGAGTTTCTCTTTTGAGTAGCTTATATCCTCCCCAAACTTGCAACACAGCTTCGTTCTGTACTCTAAATTGTTGAAATAAAAATGTCGGACTCAATGAGAACTGCTCCGTTAAGTCCACATTATATTTTCCATGCAGTACAAAATTCTTTGGGATACGATAAGGTGTGTTTGCGCCGCCAATTTGTAAGTTATAATTGCTACGTTGGTTCTGCATGCTATCAAGTACACTATCAAACTCAAAGTTACCTGTGATATGTTGAAGCGAAAATCCGACTTCGATATTTGTTGCTTTATTTAACTTAGACCTTAATAGCATTCCAGCTCCTAAATCAAAAAAGCTCGTACCCGGCCCTTCAAGATTTCTATCATTCTGCATAACTTGATATGGACAGTTGTTATTTGAACTTGGAGGATCAAAATCAGCATCAGGATAAACAGCCTCTGAGCAATTGCCTCCTGTAGACCTTACCACTTGTCCTATATTTACACCTAGTGTAAGTACATTATCTCTTTTACTATCTAATGCCAGATGATAAGCAGCTGATCCATGAATAGTGGTGTAACCAAGATCAAAGGCACCTGCTTGATCAGAATAAATATTTCCGCCAACACCAACCCAATCCTTTTTTCTCACATTTAACAAAGGTGCATCGATAAAGACATTCGGAGTCCTATAAACGATACCTGTTCCTGCAGTTGGGATATTATTTGCAAAAGATTGGCCTCTGTATATCCCTCCTACTCTGAATGAACCTTCATAAGCACCCGTATAGGCAGGATTGATTACAAGGGGAGCAAAATTGAATAAGGTAAAGTGTCGATCTTGTGCCACGAGATTTATGCTGAAACACAGGATAAAAAAGAGTATAATCGTCTTAGGTATTCTCATCTAATCTATGATTTTAGTTCACTGTATCATCATAATGATGCCTACAGTATAGGAACTGGAAAGATAGCTGTTTTTATTAATATATCTGTTAATATTAATGGCCTTTTAGATGATTATATGACTGTTAGTTGCTCATTGTCAGCTATTCACTTTTTGTAGGCAAATTATCTTTCTAGGCTTTTTTTATCCAAAAATTCTATTGCCATTTCAATATAGATTCAATTAGGTGGCAAATAGCTGCTAGAAAGGGCGTGTATAAAGATTTTACTTCGATTTTGAAAAGAAATAAATGTAAACCCGAAAAATATCAAATGTGAAATGTAAAAGGGCTTTTCTTACTTGTTCACTAACCACATAAGCTTGTGCGACTCGATGGAGGCGTGGCAATTAAGACACATAAGAGTGGTACATAAGGCTAAAAACACGTGTTCTTTTACCACCGTAGGCACCGAAGGCTAAGCTCATTTATTCGAGACACTGTAGAAAAAACTGCGGTGCCTAGTACTCGATAGAGAAGCTCTGTAGTGTCTACGGTGGTAAACCATGATAGCTTAGCTTACTTTTTTCCAAATAAGAATAAATGTAAAATCGAAAAATTCAGAATGTAAAATGTAAAAGTGAAAATGCAAAAGCTAGAGACCTAGACCGCTAGACATCTAAAACCGGCAGAAGGACAGAAGCGATATGAAGTGCAGGATTAGGCCTTATGAAGAAATAGCTGACGACGGATGAGCGAATGAGTGAATACTAGTCAGCTATATTCTGAATAGGCCTAGCATGTGCTGAATACAAGCGGATGGCCTGGTCCCGATAGGACTGCCCCAAACTAATGATAAATCCTTCGGCAACTATCGTTGCTCAGGACAGGATTTAAATTACAAATTATAAACGCTTTGCTCGATGCTGTAGCATTTAAATATAAAACCGAAAAATTTAGAATGTAAAATGTAAAAGTGAAAAGCTTGATTGCTAGACACCTAGACACCTAGAGACCTAGACACCTCAAAAGCTATTCAACACCTCAACAATTGCCCCAACATCCTGCTTCATCATACAATTAAAATGCCCTTTCGGACAAGACGCATAGCCTATCTTCGAACAAGGGCGACAGGACAGATCGGGTACCTCGAAGAAGGTAGCTTGATTGGATTGTCGACCATAGTAAGGATACATCCCGAACTTGGGAACAGTATTGCCCCACAGTACGATTATCTTTTTGTGAAAGGCAGCGGCGATATGCATCATACCTGTGTCAGCCGTCAGCACATGCTTGGACTGCTCTACGATAGAAGCGCTTTGGTGCAAAGAAGTCCGACCGCAAAAATTAATAACCCGACCTACATCTAGCTTGCTAAGCGCCTCTCCTACTTCAGACTCAGCTGGACCACCCACCAAAGCAATCTTACCTTGAGTCTTGTGAATCAAATCCGTCAAAATATTCGATGGAATACGCTTCGTTGCTAGTGCGGCTCCGAGAACAAATACGGTATAATTATCTGTCTCCAAATCATAATCCGCCAAATCTACCTGCTGATCGTCAGCGATAAACATATCCAAACCCGCATAATCTCGCTGATGCTCTAGAGATTGGATGGCCTCCATATATCGATCCACAATATGGGTATTAGGGAGTCGATCTATCTTAAAGTTGACCAATAACCACTTGTCTATGTTGAGTTTAGAAAAGGTAGCGTGCGGAACACCGAGTGCCCGTATAAGGCGTCTGCTGCGGATATTTTTCTGCAAATCTACTACGAAATCAAAATTTTCCGATCTTAGGTCCGCCAGAATTTCCTTGGGGTCTTTGTCAAATAGATGCTGTTTTGCTAAGTACTTATTGCGTATATTCACCTGAGCAAAGGAACTTTTGACTACTGTATGCAGTTCATAAGCACCACTTGCATGCAGAGCACGGATCACAGGAGAAATAAGAACAATGTCTCCAATGGAGCTAAAGCGCAGGATAGCAATCTTTTTAGGAGTCATTTTTGCGGTCATATAACAAACAAATTTAATAATGATCTTTAATATATCATCTTTCCTATTCAGTCAGAGATCATATGTCCGAGTTATTTTTAGCTGGACTCTTGTCTGTCAGCTTATTATATCCAATAATATAAATGCTCAGGCACCTCACTGCCATACAGATGAGCTCATGAGCGAACACCTCGCACATACCGGCCAAGAACATCAATTAAAACAATATAAGGAAGAAATTAAGCAATATAGTTCTACTCGCTCAGGTGGAGTTATTGCAGAGTTACCTATTGTTTTTCATATTATACACAATGGAGAACCTATAGGTCAAGGATCAAATATGGCTGAATCCAGAATCATGGAACAGTTCAATTCTCTAAACGAGGACTTTGCTTTTCTAAATTCGGATCGCGGTAACATACCTTCGCAATTTTCTTCTGTTGCGGTAGACACAGAAATTCAATTTTGCTTAGCTCAAGTCGATGAGAATGGGCAAGCTACTTCGGGTATCATCCGACATGAAATGCCGAGTATTGGTTCTATAAGTTTTATAGAAAACACCATCAAACCTCAGACACAATGGGATCCAGACAAATATATCAATATATGGATCGTGCGTATGCCAAATCAAGATATATTGGGGTACGCTTTTCTACCGACAGCTCCCTTCTTAGGTTCTGCTGTAGACGGTATTGTTATTTCGCATCTCAAAATAGGAAATCAAAATTCTACTACCCTAGGAAGGACATTAGTGCATGAGATGGGGCATTATCTAGGCATATTGCACCTGTGGGGCAATAATGAAGGAGACTGCGACGAAGATGATCAAATAAGTGATACACCAGCAGTTTTAGCACCATACTATGGTTGCCCTGCCTTCCCTCAATTTACCTGCGGGTCTAGCGACATGTTTATGAACTACATGGGCTATGTGAATGATAACTGCATGTACATGTTTACTGAAGGCCAAAAAAATATAATGCATGGCATCATAAACAATCAGCGAGCCAGCTTAATGGCCAACGCGGATGCCTTATGTAATAATGCTGTCAGCACTACTGATTTGAAGCTTCCTGAAGACGCTATTGATATACATCCAAATCCCTGCACAGACCAACTTCATATTGGCTTATCCGCTGACTATCAATTCACTAGCTATGATGTGTACGATCTTTCTGGTGTATTGCTAATACAAAATGATAAGCTATCACAGCAATCGATAATTATCCCTACAGAAAGTCTTCAAAATGGAGCTTACGTAGTCCGAATACTGACAAATAAAGGCGAATTCTTATCAAAGCGCTTTGTTAAGCTTAATTAATGCCATTTAATAGACGTTAAATAACTGATAAAAAAGCTATTGCGCATTGTTTTTGCTATAATATCTATGTATTTTTAGCATTGGCTATACATTTCAAGCAAATGGCCAATTTCAACAATATTATTAACGAATAAAATCATAAAAAATAGTTCTATGAAAAAGTTATTCTTCTTCGCTGCTTTATTTGTTGCAGCATCTCTTACTACAGTAAATGCTCAATCTTGTTCTAAAAAGACTGCCGGCGCTTCATGTTGTGCAAGCACTAAGGCTGCAATGGCTAAGGCTGTTTCTAATGATGCAAGCATTGAAAAGAGAGTTTGCGCTGTTTCTGGTAAGGAAGCATATTACAGAAATGAGACTTGTGCTGTTTCTGGTAAGACTATAGCTACAGAAGTAGTATTCGATGCTAAGCAAAATGTATTTGTAAACGTATCTCCTACTAGAGCGGATATGCCAGCAGCGGATGGCACTAAGAAAGCATGTACAGCTGCCGAAAAAGCGGCATGTGCTAAGTCATGTTCAAAAGCTGGAAAAGCAGCTTGCGGTGTTAAATCTGCAAAGCAAGCAAATGTGCAAAACACATCTGTAGCACCAGCTCAAGCAAAAATGGTTAAAGGAGAGCACTAATTTTTTATTGTTCTTAAGAAATAAAGAGGTCATCTTCCGATTGGGGGATGGCCTTTTTTTGTTTTTGGGCGATACCTTCGGCCCGGGTCATCCGCAGCTCGCTATTCGCTCGGCCTCTTGTGCCACCGCCACCTACCATTCGCACGAGTCTGATCAGCAAAGCTGATCCCTGCTCCTACCCCTATCGCGAGGCTGTTACGAAAATATAAGTTTGAGTATATCATATAAAATTTAATAGCCACAAGGTGGCTCAATATAAGAGCCCGGGGCTTCAGCCCCAGGGAAAACGCATCAAAATAATTGATATTCAATTGGATATAAGTTATTAACTTTCGACATATAAAAAATCGAGAGTAAAATGGCAGAAGCATCGACTAAAAAGGAAGGAGTGTTACATTTTTTAATTGGCAAATT
>CALIEI010000207.1 GCA_938022165.1 uncultured Saprospiraceae bacterium
AGACATTCCATAAATTTTATCATGACATGAGTATCATGAAAGCAGAGTCAGAAGATGCTAAGCAATTTAGAATTGAGTTGGCTACTACTGTAGGTAAGGTGTTGAAGCAAGGGATGGACTTGATTGGGATTGCAATGCCGGGGAGGATGTAACCATCCTCCAATTATAAATGGTAAATTATAAATTCAATGCTTACTGGTTCCTTATCTCCAAATGTAGTAGCTAATTGCGACAAGGATCAACAAACCAGTAGTCTGTATACGATAGTCTTTATACCAAGGCATATTCTCGTTTCCATATTGAATAAGATCTGGTGAATAAAGATAGGTGTCAATATTTTTTCTATCTTTTTTCTCAGTCATCTTACTAACTAGAATAAATACGAAGGTACTCAGTATAACTATTAAGCCGATATTGATGGTATAGTGTAACGGCCAGATCTCGTAAAGACCAAGAACAAAGAATAGAATACCTATAGAAATGCCGAAGATAAGTGTCCAAAATGCGCCATCCCCATTGCCTCTTTTGTAAAAAATACCTACGCCAAATAGTACTATAATAGGCGGAACAAAAATAGAATACATCTGCTGTAGGTATGTCCAAAGGCCACCAAAATTTATAATTTGTGGTGCCCATAATGCGGCGATAGCCATAAAAACAAAAGTAGCTATTCTACTATAAACCATGGTTTTTTTCTCAGTGAGATCTGGAGAATTTGGTTTTATAAAATCTACAACTAATAATGTAGATGCCGAATTTAATGTGGAACTTATACTAGACATGATGGCCGATATCAATCCCGCTAATACAAGTCCGATCAATCCTGCTGGTAGCGTTTTGATCACCATAGTTGGAAATACCATATCCGAATTTTCAATGCCTGGATACAAGCTGATTGCCATAGCACCTGGAAGAACCATTAAAAACAGGGGTAAAAATTTAAGCAGTCCAGCGAGCATAATGCCCCAGCGTGCATGACGCACATCTTGAGCTCCTAGGATTCGTTGAGTTATATATTGATTGGTAGCGACATACCAGAAGCCAAGCATCGGTACACCCAATATCAAACCAGGCCAAGGCAAACTTTTATCATCGATCGGTCTGATAACAGAAAAGTGGCCTTCAGGTACGGAAGCGACCAAATTGGTCCATGAAAAATCTAACTGTTCAAAAAGTAAAAAACTGAGAATTCCACAACCAAGGATAAGAATGATCGCTTGCAATGCATCTGTATATACAACTGCCTTGAGTCCTCCAAAAGCGGTATATATGCCCGTAATGATAGCTAAGAAATAGCAGGTCTGCCAGAGATCGATAGAAGGGAAAAATATCTGAATAACCAGAGCTCCTGCATAGAGGCTACCAGCAGTATCTATCAAAATACTAGCTACAATGGTCAAGCCTGAAAAAAAGTTTCTAGAACGAGAATCAAACCTTAATTCCAAAAATTCTGGTATGGTCGTAATCTTCGATTTTAGATACAAGGGGGCGTATATAAAGGCTAAAACTGCAAATGGTATAGCAGCTCCCCACTCATAAACAGATTGTACAATTCCAGTTGTATATGCCGCTCCAGCTAATCCGACTAAAGTGGTACTTGATATATTAGAAGCAAAAAGTGAAAGTCCAATGAATCCCCAAGTCAAAGATCTGCCACCCAAAAATAAATCATCACCTGTTTTTGCTTTGCGTCCTACAAGAAATCCAATGATAAGTACGACTATAAAGTATAGAATAATAATTCCAATGTCGAGCGTACCTATTGCAGCTTCCATAATTTATGTTTTGATAATTTTTGTGATTCTTAAAAGACCAGATGCGGGAACAACAAATTCTAATAGTCCAGCTTCTAGATTTTTATTGTCCATTGATATCGTTTCTCCTTGACAATTATAGATAATAACTTCAGCGGAACATGGTTCTTGATTTCGAACAATAATTTTGTCAGTTCGCTTAGCATTAATAATGTCAATCTTATCCACTATTTTTATTTCGGCAATGCTTTCTTCATAGACGCCCAAAATGGAATGCTTATCCAAGGAACTTTCTAATACTGGATAATTAGCAAGTGGAGATCTTGGTTTAAAATTTCCTGAAAGCAAGATATTTTTGTGTTTTTTCCAATAGCTTGTATAAAACTGTATCATTTTGAAATGCTTTTCCGGAAGATCGGCTAATATCATTGACATTTGTGGTACTCCAAAAAAACCATTCAAAACATGTAATGCAGCGATCTCTACATTTTCTTCAATATGCCAAGTTTGCGGATCGGAATGTACTGCTGTATCTCCACAGAGTAACTTTACATCAGTAACACGAATTCTATTGGAAATAGCATCGTTAGGGCAGTCAAATGCTCTAAACATATTTCCATATTTTCTAAGTATCGGGCCAACATATTGTTGTCTAAATTCAATACCAATATCTGGATTGATGTCTCGTAGGGCATTCATAGCATCTGATAATAAACGGATGACTGCTTCATTGACATTAGCATAATCTCTGCCATCTTCCAGCGTCAGGACAGTGCTAGGATACACTTTGAATTCATCGATAAAATCTAACTTGAAAGCGTCTAGATTCCAATCTTTGAGGGCGTTCACATAAATATCTATAAGGTGTTGACGCACCTCTGGATAGCGAGGATCAAATACCGGAGCCCAACGATGTTCTTCTGTTAAAAATTTCCCTTTAAACTTATGATATGCTTTGGAGTGCTTACCACAAAATGGAACAGAATACCATAGGCCAAATTTCAAACCTGTCTCCTTTACTTGCTGAACAAATCTAGCCATATCCGGAAATCTTTCTGGTTTCCAATCTCCCGTATAATCATATCCTCTGTTGCTATCTTTAGTTTGCCACCCATCATCAAGTATGATAAGTTCGTATCCGAGTTGGTGTGCCAACTTGCACTCGGACAACAAAATTTCAGAGTCCAAATCTTGATGAAATTGGTACCAAGAAGAATACAATGGAACAGAAGCTACCTCTGGAATCGAGCTAGGAACCATAGCCTCGTAAGATCCCCACCACTCCGAAACTTCTTGTAAAGATTGCGAGAATAAAATAGGTCTGGTATCAATGCGAATATCACAATTATATGATGAAACCTCTGGATGTCTTTCTGTGAAAAAACTGATATGACAATATTCGTAATTGTCTTCTTCTCTGAGCAAAACATTCATCTGTACAAGATTGGCTGCATCCGAACAAGCTATAGTATGAACGTTTGAATCATCGTGACCAAAAATACAAATAACAGGTGCATCAACACTAACTCTACTTTCTACATGATTCAACTCCCAGTCGTATTGTTGTCTTTTGTCATGTACACCGCCTGGCTTCCAAACACCTTTAATATTAAAAGAAGGAATACGCCACCTTAAAGTTATTGGTCTTGGGGAAGCCGGTCTATCTGAAGAGATCTCAAATCTATATGTATAGAGACCTCTTTCATTAGATAATAATTTAATCCCAGCATCAAACCTATTGTCTTCAATGAATATTTCAATTGAAGGAAATTTTTTTATTTTAATACTCCTATCCATCGTAATGCATAAATATTTTTCTAACGAAATTTAGATTGCTAATAAGTTGATTTTAATATCAAACTTTATAGCACCCTAATTTGGTTAATCTACTTTATCACAAGCGTCTTAAATAAAAAGGTAGGGCATGTTAAATTTTCCCTAAATTTAAGGTTAAACCTTACCTAAAAACATACCCGATGTAAAAGTAAGTTTTTTCGCACAAATATTACAGTTGATAAATCGAACAGAAGTAGTAAAACTAGGTCGTGAGCACCAAACTGACAAACGTAAGAAAGGCTGTAATACATGACCACATCTAGATTTTACGCTGTTTAAATAAAATAATAGATGGTTCGCAAAGCACTATAAATGATGTTTTAAAATACCCAAATGAATTGAAACTTGAATTCATTTCTAATAAAGCAATCTTTTAAGTTTTAATGGACTAAATTACGTAGATGAAATATGCAATCTATATTCTTAGTATCTTAATAATTGGGAGTCTACTACTTTTCATTTTTTGGGAATCAGACACATTGATTAGTGGTCGAACGGAAAGGTATCACTGGTTGGTGCATGCATATTTTATTCTTCCTGCAATTTTCATAATAAATGTCATTCGTACCCTTTTTACTTACGTTCTCTTCAAATACCTTTCTGTATTTAGAGTGCTCCCTTACGTCATGAATGCCCTAACGCTTTATCTACTTTTGAATTTTGGTGGTTCTGATGAAGTAACTGGAATAGTGGTAATAATCTCTATGTTAGCTTTTATAGCTGTTGAGATATTAGTGATAAATGAAGTGAAAAGAAATAAACAATATGGTATGATATTATAAATTTTCATAATAACCCACCTCACTGAAAAAAAGAACTAAAAAATAAAAAATGGACAATCTTTTACAAGAGTGTCCATTTAATAATTTTGTGTTTGTGTTTGTTTGAGCTCATTAAAAGTAGACTGCTGACAAAAATGTCTAAAGTTTAAGAATCCAAAAAAGGATTACCGCTAATGAGTAATTAACGGTTATGACGCCCAATAAAAGAACGAAAAAATCATGGATTTGGACATTTTAAAATCTTATTTCTAAATAAGAAATCACTTGCATCGGAAAAATTCCCTTTTTACTCTACTAAAAGTCTCTGGAGTGAGATTCAAATAGCTAGCTACTAGCTTTTGTGGGAGCTCTTTTAGAAACCGATCAGCATAAGGAAAAGTACGAGCAAATTGATCAAATCTGTCTTGCGCTCTTTTATATTGTAGTATGACAGTTCTCTTCTCTCGCAATACGTGCACATTCTCAAGTGCTTTATAATAAAAGTAAGTGAAGGTTGGCACTGTTTTCATCAACTTTTCAGCGTCCGCCTTCTCTAAAGATAAACATATAACATCCGTTATAGCTTCTTGAATTTGAGTAGATTTAGTTTCATCAACGTAGCTAATGACACTTGAAAAATACATTCCTGGCAGTGTCAGATCAATCGTAAAAAGCTCTTCATTAAGAATTTCGTATTGATGAACAATCCCAGAAAGCACTAGACTATTTTTGGTTTCAACCTGACTGTGTTCTAATATAATATCTCCCTTTTTATAGGTACTCTTTTTTAAATACTGTGTTAGCTGATCAAATTCTCTGGAAGTAAATGGTGCTACTTTAGATAAGTTGTTGAATAAAATTTGTTTTTCATTATCGGCTAGTATATTCATATACTGTTTTTGTATTTTTGTCGAAGGATTAATAGAGTTACAATTTCGCTAATTTTAAAGGTACACTTCTTTACCTTAGCAAAAAATAATTCGTAATGCTTACAAGTATCAATCCTAATAATAACAAAATAATAAGAACCTACCCAATTCATGATAAACGATATTTAGGAAAAGTAATCAATCAGTCAAATATTGCTTTTAATAACTGGAAAAATATCTCACCTTCGATTAGATCTAAGCTACTTAAAAAAGTATCCCATGTTCTACTAAAGAATAAGATAAAGTATGCTTCATTGATTACACAAGAGATGGGCAAACCCATTGGCCAATCCGTATCCGAAATCGAAAAGTGTGCAAAGGTTTGTGAATATTATGCAAAATATAGTGCAAAATTTTTAAAGTCAAAAACGATTATAACTGAAGCTAGTAAGAGCTATGTGACCTTTCAGCCACTAGGTATTATTCTCGCTGTAATGCCATGGAACTTTCCATTCTGGCAAGTATTTCGTTTTGCAGCGCCTACCTTGATGGCGGGTAATACCGCGATACTGAAGCACGCTTCTAATGTATCTGGTTGCGCTTTGGCTATTCAAAATATATTTAAAGAAGCTGATTTTCCTGAAGTTGTCTTTTCCACAGTCATTACACCGGCAAAAAATGTAAAACACATCATAGAGCACCCGGCGGTAAAGGCAGTTAGTCTAACAGGAAGTGGCCCAGCAGGATCAGCCGTTGCATCAATTGCTGGGAAGAGCTTAAAAAAGTCATTATTAGAGTTGGGCGGCAACGATGCTTATCTAGTACTTGAAGATGCGGATTTAATATTAGCCGCTAAGAAATCTGTCTTAAGCAGAATGATCAACACAGGCCAAAGTTGCATCGGCGCAAAACGCATTATTGTAGTTTCCAGTGTGTATGACAGATTTCTAAATCTAGTAAAGGCAGAACTCAAAAAATATAAACTTGGTGATCCAAGAAAAACAACAAGCAATCTTGGCCCACTAGCCCGCATGGATCTTAGAAATGAAGTACACGATCAAGTGACTCGCAGTATTGAATCGGGTGCTAAGTGTATAATAGGTGGTAAAATCCCTAAACGAAAAGGTGCATTTTATCCTGCTACCTTACTCACTAATGTACAAACTGGGATGCCTGCCTATCATGATGAAATTTTTGGACCTGTTGTATGCCTTATTAAAGTAAAGGATAACGAAGAAGCCATTCAAGTTGCGAATGATTCTGAATTTGGATTAGGTGCTGCCATATTTACGAAGAATATTAAACTGGCTGAACATATAGCAACACGCCAATTGGAGGCAGGCGCTGTAGCCATCAATGATTTTGTGCGTTCCGATCCTAGAATGCCTTTTGGTGGAGTGAAACAAAGTGGTTTTGGGAGGGAGTTGGCTCAAGATGGGATTATGGAGTTTGTAAATGTGAAGAGTGTGGTGGTGGGTTAGAAAGGCAATGCTGAAATGATCAATTCTTTATCCTTTGTATAAGATTCTATTTTCATAAGAACTTAAAATAACTTCCTTTATTAAATCAAGATCTTTGCCCTTAGTGAGCTGATAACTTATCATGCTGCTACTATCATTCACGTGATGCGACTCTATTTCTGAATTTTCTATAAATTTTGTTTTCAATTCTCTAGTTAGAATAACATCGATCAGCCCATCACCATGCATATGGAATATTTCTTTTTCATTAACTAGAAATTCAATGCCTCCATATTTATGATACTTTGTGGTTACCCCATCCAGTGACTTCGTCCAAGAAGTGATTTCTATCATTTTGGCAAACACCTTAGGTCTAAAAAACAGAGTGAATATTTTCATTTGCTCATCCAACAGTATAGGTAAGTATGGGATGTTCTTAAGACCTGAAAAGGACTTTGCAATGGTTTTTGTAATTTCTAGTTTCACAATTTCGCAACGTCTTTAATCAGATTTCTAAAAACAAAATCTTGTTCAGAAGAAATGGTTAGGGCTTCTATATATTCCCAATAGATTCTAGGTTTCAAATTTGAAGAATAGGTAGTAGTTCTTATTATCTCCGTTTGATTATCCCCTATTGGATTAAGTGTGTAAATATCTTCATGAAATTTTAACCAATTCCGATCTTTGCCGAGTTTGCATTCCGTGATTTCCATTCTTAAGTATTCATTCTTTCTTATTTCTTTAATGGTTTCAATAATTTGACCTTCTTCAAATTCACAGTAACGCAATCCACCAATTTTCTCTTCCGTAAGAATGCATTTTCGCGGAATGGGCAGACCAATCTTTTGGAGCAAGTTTGTCTCGACATCAACAGTATCAACATGTATAATTGAATTATAAACCTGCGAAGCAGATCCATCGATCACAACAGTGCTACTTACAGATGAAGGCACAAATGGATTACCTATAAATAGTTCAAATACTGTAGCCATTATAAAAATCAAAAATGGGGCAAAAGAGGTTTGCAGTTTATTCTCATCGCCATTCTTTTTTCGGATCATTCTACCTATACCCCATCCTATCCAAGAACATAATAACAATATGGGTAAAGCCATAAGTACACATATTACGCCTTCAATTTGAGTGAAAGCAAGTAATACAGAGGCGAAAATTAGCGCCACTATTGTACCACCTATAGCGTTTTTCAAATCTGGCAGCATACCAGAACTAATGCCTATAGCAAGCGGCAGAAAAAAGAACATTCCTAATCCTAGATCTGCAAATCCAATTACCATCAATAGTATTGCTATTGCACAAAAGGAAAAGCCAACTATGAAGCTGGTTTTGAAAGATTTGTTTTTGAAGCTCATACTTTATTGAGTTTAACAATTTCCGAGATATCATATTTGGTAATAAACATAAGTTATAGAATTAGGTTGGGTCAATTGCTATATTATATCCGTCCATTTAATTTTCCCATAAGTCGGAGTAGGCTCTAATACTTTGTTTCCTTTTCCGCCATTCAGTTTATCATCCTGCCACTTTTTCGGATTATTGATAATATAATTTGAAATATTATGAAATGCTTTTTGATCACGGTTGATGTGATCATAAAATCGGGGATGCCACGCAAATTCAAATCCAAGGCGGCGAGCATGTTTAGTCACGGCTGATTTATATCCGCCAATGATTGAGGAAATAGATTTTTTTTCTGGATTGCGATATCGATTTTGGCCAGGCGATAATTTATTTTTGGGATTGGATTTTTCGCCCGGATTGGATTTTTTGCCTGGATTGGATTTTTTGCCTGGATCACGTAGAGACAAGGCATGCCCCGTCAGAAAAAAGCCGGGCAAGCTTGTCTGTACGAAATCCATTTGCGCATCATTATCCGATGGCGAATCAATTTCCAATGGCGAATCATTATCCAATGGCGAATCGATATCCGATGGGGAATCGATATCCTCATTTTCCAATATCAAAATGCCGTGCATATGATTGGGCATAATGATGAATTCGCCAAATGAAATATTATTTGCGTGATTTTTTATTTCCATCCAAAGAATATCTGCAATAATGTCTATGGGAGATAAAGTCATTTTTCCATTTTCAATTTCGCCGAAATAGTTTCTATAATCTTTTGTGCAAATGGTAATAAAGTATGCGCCAGGGCTAGAGTAATCCCATGTTTGCAGTCTTGCACTTGGTATGCGGTATTTGCCTTTGTATTTTTCCAATATTGTTAGTGTTTAGTCTTTGCCAAATGTTTAAGTCATTTTTAAAACTAGGTATTAAATATGATGTTGCAAAATCGATCTACGCCAGAATAATAATGGCATAAATCATATAATTCCTTATTGTACTAAATTATAGATGGGCGTGGCGTATAGCCTAAGCGGGTCGATCCCGTGGTACCACGGGAGAGCAGGACTAGCGGGAGTAGTGGTATCGACCTGTAGCGAAGCGAAAGGGCGGTAGGAACGGATCACGCGACTCGTCCTGAGCGAAGTGTAACGAAGCCGAAGGATCGAGGAGGCCCCAAATAAAAAATAATAAGCACACTATATATTATAATAGTATCTTTGCGCCCATGGAAAAATTTGAAGCATTGGGATTGAGGCAAGAGATCTTGGACGCCATCGGTGATCTAGGTTTTGTAACTCCTACACCGATACAAGATAAAGGTATAGCTCACCTCATCGAATCTGATGAAGATTTGATAGCAGTGGCGCAAACGGGTACAGGTAAAACAGCCACTTTTGGTCTCCCTTTGCTACAAAAAATTGACGCTCGTCATGAATATCCGCAGATGATCATACTGAGTCCTACGCGAGAATTGTGCTTGCAAATCGCAAAGGACATGAAGTCATATGCAAAATATCTAGATAACATAAAAATTACCGCCGTCTATGGTGGTACGGCTATAAGTGATCAGATAAAGAAGCTACGTAAAGGAAGCCAAATCATAGTGGGTACCCCTGGCCGTACTCTGGATTTGATCAATAGAGGGAAATTGAAATTGGATAGATTACGTTTTGTAGTGCTTGATGAAGCAGATGAGATGTTGTCTATGGGATTTCAAGAAGATTTGACGGATATACTTTCTTCTTCTCCGGACGATAAGCAAACAGTGCTCTTTTCTGCTACGATGCCAAAGGGTATCAAGAAGATTGCAAAGAAGTACATGCGAGAGGCTGAAGAAATTTCTGTAGTCTCAAAAAATGCAACTGCAACGAATGTAACGCACTCCTATTTTATGGTGAGTGCTCGTGATAGGTATATGGCTGTGCGTAGAATTGCAGATATGAATCCAAATATTTATGCGATCATATTTTGCCGTACCAGAAGAGAGACAAAAGAGGTGGCGGAAAAATTGGGTCAAGATGGATACAATGCGGATGCGCTGCACGGGGATCTTTCTCAGGCGCAGCGAGATTTTGTAATGAATAAGTTTCGTCGTCGTTCGCTTCAGCTACTCGTAGCTACAGATGTCGCTGCCAGAGGGATAGATGTGAATGATCTGACCCATGTCATCAACTATAACTTGCCTGATGAAAACGAAACCTATGTTCATAGATCTGGACGTACAGGTCGTGCGGGCAATCATGGTCTATCCTATATCATAATCCATAGCCGTGAAAAAAGTAAGCTGCGTAGGCTAGAGAGCTTTATTAAAAAACCAATTGAATATCAAAAAGTACCTAGTGGTGATGATATCACTAAGGCGCAGTTGATGACCTTGGTCGGTAGACTCCAAGAAGCAAAATTTAATGAGAAGCAACTGGCTCAATATCTTCCTGAGATCATCGAACAGCTAGAAGATCTATCAAAAGAAGATCTAATTGAACGGTTTGTAGCGACTGAGTTTCAGCGGGTGCTAAAAGACTACAAAGGCGCCAAAGATATCAATATAGCGCCTGGCAAAAGAGATAGAGATGATGGACGTGACTACGATCGTGGTAGAGGTCGTGATCGAGACCGTAGCAGAGGAAGAGATCGAGAAAGAGATCGTGGTAGAGACAGAGATCGTGGTAGAGATCGAGATCGTGGTAGAGACAGAGATCGAGATAATGGGTATAGAAGAGATAGATCAGAGGATTCTGATCGCTACGAACGAAGAGTAAGTCAAGATTGGTCACGCTTCTTTATCAACTTGGGCAGTAAACATAAAATCAATCCAAAGGCTTTGCTCAATCTAATCAATGAAAATCTTCCAAACGATAGCGTTGAAGTCGGTAAAATAGATATTCAAAAATCGTTTTCATTTTTTGAGGTGGAAGAGCGACACGCCAAAAAGCTACCCAAAGCTTTTAAGGGTGCCGAACATAAAGGTGTTGATATAACAGTTGAACCTTCTAATCCTTTTCCAGATAAAAAGGATAGACGCATACACAAGAAAAAAAGCAAGAAGAAAAACAAGAAGAAGGATAAGTACAAAGACTAGATTTTGTATTGCAAGGACAACAAAGGTATTCAGCTGAATAGCAACTGCCCTCTCCTATCACGGTTATAGAATCATGACCATTATATTAATCAAAAGTGCTGTTTTGTACCATTTTGACCACTATATTGTTCAAAAATAAGCTAATTTGGCTATTAAGCATATTATAATGGTCATTTTATTCAATATTTTGCTATTTTGACCACTTTAATGAGCATTTCAATTAAATTATCCATATATTGAACACTAAAATGGTCATTAAATGTTCGATGTAGTTAAAATCAAAGATGTAAAGCAAGAGATCGGCCTATTGATCAAAAGCCTACGCAAACAAAGAGGCATCTCTCAACAAGAGTTGGCCGACACACTTGATGTATCTAGAACCACTATTCAGAATCTTGAATTGGGTAAAAATTTCACTATCAATACAGTGCTTAAGATCTTTCAAGAATTTGGTTTATTAGAAAAGTTAATGGAGCAAATCCTAGGAGAGAGATCACAAATCGGAAATAAGGTGGAAGAGGATACTCAAGACTATGAAAGTAAGGGGAAGAAAAATTCTCTCTACTAATGACTAGAAACGATATCATACAAGTGAATCTATTTGACACAGAAATTGGTCGAATAGGGTTTGATGAAGAGAAAAGTACGTCTACTTTTCAGTTTAGTCCAGATTTTTTGGAGTCAAAAAAATGGGATAATTTATTTCCCGTGAGCAGAATAATAAAAAGAACAGCCCTACCACAGTTGTTCAAGCAATACAAGGGAGAGACATTTAAAGGACTCCCTCCTCCTTTTGCAGATTCCTTTCCTGATAATTTTGGCTCCATGTTATTTAAGACCTGGTTGGCTCAAAATGGAATACATCAAATAGGTGTACTAGAGCAACTTGCCTTTATAGGCGAAAGAGGTATGGGAGCGATAGAATATGTCCCTAGCAAAGTAATACCTCCACATAGTAAAATAAATCTTAAGGAAATCATCACGTTATTGAAGCAGGTCATGGACCTTAAAGAGGATAACAGACAAAGCAATCTAGATACACAAGGCTTACTTAATATTTTTAAAATGGGAACTTCTCCAGGTGGAGCGAGGCCTAAAATACTAATTTCTGAACATCAGGAAACTGCAGAGATTATACCAGGTGATATTTCGTATTCGGAAGACTATAATCACTATTTGGTAAAATTGGCAATAGAGGAAGATCTTTCTTACCCAAGAGAAGTCATTGAGTATTGCTATTATCAAAGTCTGAAGAGAATAGGTGTTGAGATGATGGAATCAAAATTGATAGACAGCAAGCACTTTGCCACCAAACGATTTGATAGAAAGGCTGGTAAAAAACAGCATACACTCACTGCAACTGGAATGACGGGATGGGATTTTAAAGATCCCGATGTCTCTTCATATGAGAACTTGTTTGAACTTTGCTCTTTTCTAAGAATCCCTCATGCGCAAGTGGTAGAGTTATACAAGCGGATGGTCTTCAATATAATTTTTGGCAATACAGATGATCACCTTAAAAATCATTCTTTCATATATGATGAATATAATGAGCGGTGGCATTTATCACCAGCCTACGATGTAACTTATGCACAAAATCCATTGCTCAACTTTACCAATACCAATAGAGCGCTGTCCATAAATGGTAAGAGAAACAATATCACAATCAAAGATCTGCTGACTATAGCTGATACCTATGTTATCAAAAATCCACTTGGTATTATTGAACAAGTATTTGCGGAAAAAAGCTACTTATTGGAATTGATGAATGAGCACGGAGTACCTGATAAAATTATCCAATACTTGGATAAAAGTTTTACCTTTCCAATATAATTGATTCAATAATGACAAATATAAAACAAGCAAGTATAGAAGATTTAGACTTGATCGTTCCACTTTTTGATGCCTATCGGGTATTCTACAAAAAAGAAAGTGATCTAGGTGGAGCAGAATCGTTTATTAAGCAGCGATTAGAAAACAATGAATCTACTATCTTTTTAGCGTTTGATGAATCTCAAAACGCAGTTGGATTCATTCAACTATATCCCCTCTTCTCTTCTACACGCATGTCAAGACTATGGTTATTAAATGACCTTTATATCGATCCTAGTGCTAGAAGAAAAGGTTTAGCAAAAAGTTTGTTAGATCAAGCCAAGCAATATTGCCTCGAAACAAAAGCAAGCGGATTCTTTTTAGAAACAGCAGCTGACAATATAGAAGGAAATTCCCTGTACCCAGCCGCTGGCATGACACTTAATGATGATCATAACTTTTATTATTGGGATGTGAATACTTAAGAAAACCTTCAATTTTTAACTCGCTTAGAATTTAATATTTAAGTCTTCTGATTCGTTTTTCATAAAAATTTCAAAGGCAATTCTATCAATATCTGTAACTTCAATGTGCAAATTCATCACCATTATGAAGAATACCATTTACCTATTTTTATATCTGCTTTCATTTTCGATATTTCTTGGCGTTTTGTTTTCATGCAATAATGATGAGGATCCAAGAGAAATCATGATGGAAATGGAAGAGGAAGAAGAGGAAGAGGAAGAGGCAGGCTCCAATCTTATAGATTTAAGTGTTGATTTCAATCTCAATCCAACTGGACATGCCCCACTCTCTGCGATCATGTCTGTACAGAGTATAGATGCATTCAATGTAGAAGTAACGATTAAAGGTAGACGTGGAGCCAACTCCGACCATACTATAAGTAAATCAGAAAACCTAACAACACATGTAATCGATATTCACGGTCTTTATGCCGGCCATGACAATAATATCCAGATTATAGCAAAGGATGTAGATGGTAATATTCTAGCAACAAAAACAGAAACAATTACTACTGAACCGCTTATTAGTGATATGCCGCGAGTGGAATCTCTGTTACAAAATCTGCAAGAAGATCATGCTGTTTTTTACCTAGTAAACTATTTTGGATTTGATCAAGAATTCGTTCCCCAACGTCCTTTTTTAGTAGATCAGTTTGGCGATATCAGATGGTACTTGGACTTCACTGGTCACAGCATGTTGGATGGTATTTACTTGGATAATGGATTATTCCACATGAAAAACAATAACATTGTTTTTTCAGGTGCTGGTTGGGATCAGGTATTCATCACTAATTTATTTGGCAGTATTCAGAATTCATTTCGCATGGTAGATCATACTTTCCATCACACCGTTATTGAAAAAGAAGATGGCAATCTACTCTTAACTGCTAATCAAAAAAACAGACCGACTGTACAAGATGTCATCATTGAGATGAATGCCTTAAACGGTAGTATAATCAACATTTGGGATCTCACAGAATCATTAGATCCAACAAGAACAACTTGGACCTCAAACAACAATGACTGGATTCATGTCAATGGAGTTACTCATGACCCAAGTGACAATACCATCATCATCACTGGACGTACGCAAGGGGTTTTCAAACTAAACTATGATAATGAAATACAATGGATCTTGGCTCCACACAGAGGATGGGGCACATCCGGAGATGGTATCGATATGAATCAGTTTTTGCTGCAACCACTAGATCAAAATGGAGCTCCCATCACTGATCAAAATGTGATTGAAGGAAATACTAATGCAGATGACTTTGAATGGAACTGGTATCAGCACTCTCCTATCTTGTTACCGAATGGAAACTTTATGTGCTTTGACAATGGTGATAACAGAAACTTTGGCACCTCTCCATCCTATAGCCGAGCAGTAGAATACAAAATAGATCAAGAAAATATGACAGTACAACAGATATGGGATTATGGAAAAGACTTAGAAACAGAAGCTTATAGCCGCATAGTATCCAAGGTAAATTATATTCCAGAATTGGATCATGTTATGTTTACTCCTGGAGCTATTAACTCAAACGGTCAGCCGCATGGACGCATTTATGAAGTAGATAAATCTACCAAAGAACAATTGCTTGATATAAAAATCACACCGCTACAAACTTTCTCTGGCATCACTTTTCATAATGCGCAGAGGTTTGAATTTAAATAGTATAATTGAATTATAAATCCTTCGGCGACTGAAGTCGCTCAGGACAGGTGGTGAATTATAAATTATAAATGCTGTTTTAGCGTGTTCCATTAGATTGTCTTTTCTATCCATACTATATTGAATTGCTGATTAAAATATTAATTATAGTACATCGAAAATTGAGTCCACTCCGGAAACTAGCAGATTGCAAAAATTGGGCTATTTGGATGAGATTTTTTATTTCCGAAATTCAGTAGTGCCTGTGCGACAACTTGTTGGCGTGCCTGATAATCAGTGGATTGTAAAAAAAGCTCACCCTCGCCAAACGAGAATGAGCTCTTTTAAATTTTATGCTTAATTGTCCATTGAAAATTAATCACTCCACATTGATCATTGCATACTGTTCATTGCACATTGAAAATTGCACATTGAAAATTGATCATTGCACATTAAACATTAATAATTAAAATTTAAACCGTCTCCGCATACAACTCCTCTCTCAACTTCTCTACTTTAGGAGACTTTACATATTCGTTATAATCCATCAGTTGATCTATGATTCCGTTAGGTGTGATTTCTATTATTCTATTTACCGTAGAGTTGATCAACTCATGATCATGAGAAGACATGATCAAGTTACCGGGAAAATCTTTTACAGAATTATTCAAAGCTGTGATAGATTCTAGATCCAAGTGACCCGTAGGTTCATTGAGCAACAAGAAGTTTGGATGAGCCAGCATAATCTTGCTTAGCATGCATCTTACTTTCTCTCCCCCACTCAATACAGAAGACTTTTTATAAATATCATCTCCAGCAAAAAACATTCTACCCAAGAATCCACGAATAAACTGCTCGTCTTTTTCTTCACTAAATTGACGCAACCAATCTAGCAGCTCCAAGTCATTGCTTTCCGTAAAAAATTCATCATTATTATTTGGCAAATATTCCATGGTGATCGTCTGTCCCCACTCGATAGTACCATCACCTGCATCTCTTTCACCAGCCAGTATCTGATAAAAAGCAGTGACTGCATTTGAGTCCGCTCCAAGCAAAGCGATCTTTTCTCCTTTGTTCATAATAAAAGACACATCAGAAAATAAAACCTCACCATCCTCATTCTTAGCACTCAAGTTATCTACCCTCAAGATCTGATCACCCACTTCACGCTCTGGCTTAAAGTTGATGAAAGGATATTTACGTGTAGAAGGCTTGATCTCTGTGATATCCAATTTGTCCAAGGCCTTTTTTCTACTCGTCGCCTGTTTAGATTTAGATGCGTTAGCTGAGAATCGCTGTATAAACTCCAGCATCTCTTTTCGCTTCTGCTCATTCTTTTTATTCTTATTCGCGAGCTGCTGTGCCATCAGCTGACTAGATTGATACCAGAACGAATAGTTACCTGTATAAGATTTGATTTGAGTATAGTCGATATCTACGATATGCGTACACACCATATCTAGAAAGTATCTATCGTGAGAAATAACGATCACCGTATTCTTAAAGTCCGCCAAGAAGTCAGACAACCAAGTTACAGTTCTTGGATCCAAGTCGTTAGTAGGCTCATCTAATAGCAACAAATCTGGGTTACCAAATAAGGCCTGCGCCAAAAGTACTTTCACTTTTTGCGAACCATCCAAATCCCCCATCAGCTTATAGTGAAAACTCTCTTTGATGCCCATGTTACTCAACAGTTCCGCTGCATCACTCTCTGCAGTCCAACCACCCATTTCACCATACTCATTTTCCAATTCACCAGCACGGATACTCTCCGCCTCAGTCGCGTCAGGATTCATGTAGATCGCATTCTTCTCTACATTGATATCATACAGCTTTTTATACCCCATGATCACTGTATCCAGTACCGTATGCTCTTCATAGGCATTGTGATTTTGCTTTAGTACCGCCATTCTATTACCTGGCTCAAGTGAGATACTTCCATTTGTTGGATCTAGATCACCTGATAGCAACTTCATGAAAGTAGACTTACCTGCACCATTTGCACCGATCACGCCATAGCAATTGCCTGTTGTGAATTTGAGGTTCACATCATCAAACAAAGGTTTTTTAGCGTATTGAAATCTTAAATTATCTACAGTTAACATGTTCTTTTTTTAAAGACTATTTATTTAATTATTCCTCAGTGCTCGTTCTATTGTCCGTCATATTATGAAAGACATTCATCACGTCATCATCTTCTTCCAGTTTACCTAGCAGCTTATCTATATCCTTCATTTGTTCTTCAGATATCTCTTTCATAGTCGTTGGGATTCGCTCAAAGCCTGAAGATAAAATCTCAAACTTCATTTCCTCCATCGCTTTTTGCAGAGTACCGAAGGCCTCAAAAGATCCATACACCATGATACCCTCATCATCTCTAAACACATCTTCCGCGCCATGATCGATCAGTTCAAACTCCAACTCTTCAAGATCCTGTTCTGCATCGGCAATCTTAAAAAACGAAAGATGATCAAACATAAAACCAACAGAACCAGTAGTCGCCATATTCCCATCACACTTATTGAAGTAAGACCTAACATTAGCCACTGTTCGTTGATTGTTGTCAGTTGCCGCTTCCACCATGATGGCTATCCCATGCGGACCATACCCCTCAAAAGTCACCTCCTTATATCCTGTCGTATCTTTATCGGATGCTTTTTTGATCGCACGTTCGACATTATCCTTCGGCATGTTAGCCGCCTTGGCATTCTGGATTACCGCACGCAGTTTTGCATTCGTTTCCGGGTCAGGTCCCCCTTCCTTAACAGCGATTACGATATCCTTCCCGATACGTGTGAATACGCGCGCCATTTTACCCCAGCGCTTCATTTTTCTTTCCTTTCTAAATTCAAAGGCACGTCCCATAAAAAACAGTTTGATTTAAGAAGCTGCAAAAATACGGGGATTCATTGATATTGCCAAGCGTTTCGAAGGCCCTTTTAGGCTATATACAGACTATATTCTAGGCTTTTGGGGGCCATCTCGATCTAGCAGTAAGATATGCCTCGAAAAAATGAGGCACATTCTCACTGCTAGACGAGACCGTGTCGTCCGCTGTATGGGATATGGGGCTCTGCTTTTTAGACGGGGCGTGCCCCGTCTCTACGCCAACGCACCTATCTGCCCGTGGCTGCGCATCATATCCCATGCCGCTACCACCACTTGTCATGACGCTCTCCGAGCTCTGTGTTTCGGCTGACGCCTCCACTAGATATAAAACTTTGAAATTTATAGCTCTATTCGCATTAGCGTCTCCAATTCGAAATCTAAATCATCATCTGAAGAATATGAAATCGTAAACGTATAGGCATCTAGATCAAAATTAGCTAAGTCTGCAAATTGATCATCAAATTCAATATGAAAAGCATAGTATTCCGTCTGCCCTTCTGGAATATTTATAGTAATTCCATCGCTTCTAATAAAGTCTGTATCCGCTGAGATAACAGCTCCGTCAAACATAAATTCTTTGTCGCTCGTGATTTGGATAGACTCTTCTAATATAGTGTTAAGTATCGGTCGATCACATGATAATGCATTTGCCGTATTTAACAATCCAAATTCGTTGTTTATTCCTGCTATATCTACCTGTGGTAATATTTCCAAAACAAAAGCACCATTATAGATTTGATCATTGACCATATCATCTAGATCAATTACATTTAATGTTCCATGATCTGAAATATACAATTCCTCAGTACAGCAGGAATGAAATAAAATAGCAAGCGAGAAAAAACATAAATAAAAACAAACTAATTGACTAAGGCGCTTCATATTGGTGGTTGATTTAGAGTTTATTGTTTTGAAAAATGTATTACCTCATATATAACGCAATGCGCCTACAATATGTATGCTAAAAGTAAGATTTTAACACACAGTAAAAAGCAACTATTTGCTACATGGATTTTCCCATTTCAGAGCTACTTTCCTGATACTGCCTTCTTCGCTAATAGATAAGTGGTCACCAAACCAACATCACTATAAGCAGTTGATCTAAAATCGATCATCTCGTAGCCATTTTCGACAAATAGATTAACTGCATAGATAGCAGAATCAATCTCAAGTGGATTTCCTTTTGCATCTCTAAAGTCTGCTTCATCTTCTCTTTTTCTTTTTAGATTGCTAACATACATTCCATTGCCGAATTCAATCACCACTCTACCTAAGAATAAAGAAGATGATTCTTTATGAGTCACTGTGACAAATTCCGAATTTAATTGACTCAAAGGAATCTTATTTACAGTTTGTGCATAAATGGAAATTGTACAAACACAAATTGTCAAGATGCTTGCTAATAATTTTTTCATAGTATTTTAATTTTGGTTTACAATTTTCTAAGGTATAATGTAAAGCCTTAACTACTCTTCTTTCACTTCTTTCCTTCTAGCCATCATATAAGTATTCATTAGGCTATCAACACCGAATGGGGTAATATTGTAATCTATTAAATCATACCCATTTCGATCAAAAAAACTAATGGCTTGAGCAGCATTCTTAAAGCTAAACTCTTCTCCATTAGCATCTCTTAATTCGGCTTCCTTATCTTTTTTACGTCTAAGATTGGTAACATAATCTCCGTTTCCAAATTCTACAAGTAAAGTACCTGCGGCAACAGACCCTAATGTTATTTGGCCTATAACTATGCCTTCGGAATTTGAAACATGTTTTGTAATAATTACAAACTCCGAATCTAATTTATCAAGTGGAACACCATTCACAGATTGTGAGAAAATGGTTAGTGTTATTGCGAAGGCGAGTACGAGGGTAGCTATGATTTTTTTCATCTGTGTTGATTTAAGAATTCATATTGCAAAAGGATTAGAGTATGCGTAGTAGTTAAACTTAAAGTTTTTATTTATCGGCCTCCTATCATTTCTATTGTCATCAATAAGATAGTATTATATGATGTGACAATCATCTTCTTATTCGTTCTTTAAAATGAGTTTAACGCAATTCTTAAAGGTATGTGAACACACAAGACAGGTGAAGGCGCAAGCCGTAACACAGAGTGCAGGGCACGTCAGAACAAGCGGTGGTAGTGGTATACCCATGTGCGC
>CALIEI010000208.1 GCA_938022165.1 uncultured Saprospiraceae bacterium
CATTTCTTCTTTAGCGATAGCAGCCGCCTTTCCCATACCTACAATAGCAGGGACATTCAGCGTACCAGAGCGCATCCCTCTTTCATGACCACCACCATCCATCTGGGCAGTTACCTTTACCCGTGGACTCTTTCTATTTACGTATAGGCACCCTACTCCTTTAGGACCATACATCTTGTGTCCTGTGAAAGCCATCAAGTGTACTCCTATCTCTTTCGGATAAGTAGGAATCTTCCCTACCGCCTGTGTAGCGTCACTCATGAATAGGACACCATGCTTTTCGCAAATTTCTCCTATTTCTTTCATAGGCTGGATTACCCCCGTTTCATTGTTCGCCCACATCACTGAGATCAAGATGGTCTTGTCTGTGATGGCCGCTTCCAATTCTTTCAAATCTATTAGCCCATCATTACCAACACTCAGGTAAGTCACCTGACCTCCCATCTTTTCTATCTTCTTGCATGAATCCAAGACAGCCTTATGCTCTGTAGACACAGTGATGATATGATTTCCCTTACGAGCGTACATTTCATATACCCCTTTCAAGGCCAAGTTATCGGCTTCCGTTGCACCAGATGTGAATATGATTTCTTTAGCGCTCACTTTCAACAAGTCAGCGATCTGCTCTCTGGCGGTATCTACTGCCCCTTCTGCTTGCCATCCAAAAGGATGATTTCTGCTCGCCGCGTTACCAGGCATTTCATAAAAGTATGGCAACATAGCCTCTACCACCCTTGGGTCTGTAGGAGTAGTTGCGTTATTATCAAAGTAGATCATTCTTGGCTCAGCCATATAGATATTTTAGTTTTGATTGTTTTTTAGTATTATACTCTATGGAATGTGTGTTGAAACAATTTTTACGACTTTATTTCGGTCAATATCAAGGCGAAAAATGCAGGCGATGCTTTAGCATCAGCGAGTATTTTCAACGTAGATAGTGATCGAAAGAAAAAGTAAAAAAGGTTCGAAACACTTTCATTAGAGTATTTATTGCAAATATAACCAATATGCCCTTAAAAAGTTGCTGTTCTGCGGTATATTACTCACTCAATAACAGATGTAAAAACGGCTTTATATGAAGGCATTTAAGGAGCAATTTCAAGCCCCAAGTAGACAACAATGGATGGAAAAGGCGGAAAAGGAGCTAAAAGGCAAACCTTTACAGGCGCTGGAGTGGCAATTAGATAAAGAATTAAGTGTTCCCCCTATCTTTTTTCAGAACGAAATAGATGCAGCATTCACCACTCAATCTCAGCGAAGCGATTGGACGATTGGCGACAATTACACTGTTTCAGACACGACACAGACCAATAAAGACCTCCTCTCAGCGCTCAATATGGGTCTTGAAGGGATACATCTAGCGCTACCCTCTGCTTTATCCAAGACAGAATGGGCCAAGCTTTTCGATCAGGTCATCCTTTCATACATCACTTTGATTCTGGATGCCAGCCAATTGACTGCAGAAGACCTCGGTGGCTTAGCAGCCTATCTAGAGGAGGCGGATTGGAATTCCGAGCAACTTTTTATATTCACCAAGGACACGACCAATTGTCCCAAAATACTGCAGCCATGTTTGCGCACAAAATCTACTTTCCATATCGTTTTGGACGACAGCGTGCAGCAACTCAGCCAGCAAATCAAAAGAGCCGAGGAGCAACTGCAGTCGCAACTTCAAAGCGGTCAAGCAATTAGCCAACACTTTTTTCAGATTAGCCTGCATAGCCATTTTTATCTCAATGTCATCTATATTCAAGCGCTCAACATCGTTTGGCAAAACATTTTGGACGCCAATGGTCTTGACCCGCATACTCCGGTCTACATCCAAGGAATCATTGCAGACCATGGCGCTCTGGACGAAAACACGCAGAAGATAAATGCCACGGTACAGGCCGTAAGCGCCATAGTAGCAGGCATTGATTATCTCCAAATCGAGACTGCAGAGGCCTCAGAAAACAAACCTTTCAACCGCCGCATCAACCGCAACATCCAGCATCTTTTAAAACTAGAAAGCTTCATGGACTATGTGGAGAATCCAAGTGCAGGAGCATACTACTTTGATTCACTGACTAAGGAATTCGCAGAGAAGGTTTGGGAAAAATTTACAGATAGCTAAACGAATTATTTGGGACTGTCCGCTACCTCCGGTGCGGCCAGGCTGTCCGTTCCTTCCGCGAAAAAGCGGAACCACTTCCATCCTTCAGTTCTACGCGCCTCCGGCTTGTCGAGCTTGGTCGCCTTCGGCGAGTCGCGAAATTTGCGGCGAGGTCTCTTGGTGGTTGGCAGGTCGCGATAATCCATTAAAAAAAGGCTTGACCAAATGAATGACCAAGCCTTTCGATATTTAAATTAAATTCTTATTAAAACTTAATAGAGAAACGATAAAAATCTTCATTATCACTATCCGTAACATTTACTTCGTCTACTTGCATGATGTAAATATTTGTAAAGCTAGATACAGCCAACAAATCTCCAACCTGTAATACTGGTGATGGATCAGCAGCAGTACCAGAGTTAAACGCTTCAGCAACTTCTTCTTTAGAGGACACTCCATCAAAAGTGAATCCATCAGGAAGATTTGCCAAATTTACTACTCTTAGGTCGGAACCATTCACTCCCTCTACTCTCTGAATCCAGTTAGACGCAGCAGGCTGGTTAGTATCAATACCCAAATCTCTAATTTCAGCATCAGCACTCGCACTTGGTACAGCAACTCCATTATCCAAATCCAATCCACCTAAACTAGGACCAGAGGCGTTTGAGAACAAAACAAAATCAAATTGATTCTCTAGAGCTGTTCCTGTGCTAGCTTCTGAAATCGTGAAGGCTACATCAGCATTATTACCTTCTGTATCGGTAACTCTGATGATATAATCATGGTTACCTGCAATTGTACGAATGATGATACCTTCGGTAAATCCAGTAGTGTTAGGGTCAAATAATGGACGAGGGTTAGCCTCGAAATCTACATTCGCAAAACGGATTCTTGTCAAATCAGAAATCAAATCTCCATCTTCCCATACTGATACGGAAGCCAAATCAAATGTACCCATAACCGCCTCTGCATTTACTTGCACTAAACTTTCAGCTGGCGCTTCGATAGTAGAACTATTCATTAGAGAGATAGTTGGATTAATCACCTCTAAAACCCCTTCTACAGTTATAGTCAATGATGCAACAGACTCTAAACCAGCGTCATCGCTAACCGTAAAATCATAAAAGTAACTTCCTTCATCTTCTGGAGCAGTAAATTCGTACGTCCAAGTGAATAGATCTTTATCCGTTCCAAATAACAACTGTGGATTTTGCTCATCTGCATCTGTAATGTTCAAATTGTCAAATTCATCAGCCGTTAAACTGAAACCATCTCTTGAAACTTCTATAGCTCTTAATTGTGCCTCTATAGCTAGTGCATCTACTGCTATTCTAAATACTTGGCCGGGCTCTACAGTAGAGTCAAAAGTCAATGTGGTTCCTGTACCATCATCAAAGATAGAAACAGAAGGCGCATTAGCGTTTGTTCCGCCACCTCCGCCAGTACCACCGCCAGTACCACCTCCACCAGTACTGTCTGGATCACAAGAAGTGAATAACATAGTAACTCCTAAAAGCCCAATGATAAATAATTTTATTCTTAACATAATTAATAAGTTTTTTCGCTTTAAAGCTTAAATTTTGAAAATAGTGTATTAATGATTTATGAAAGTAATAACGAATACAAAACGAAGGCGCTGTGAAGGAAAATCTTAATGTAATATTAAAATTTTCACCTATTTGGTATTAAATAGGTTCAGCAGTTTTATCAAAAGTGGAGTGTTGTTGGCTTTTTATCGTAATTCATCGCAAATATATAACAATTCAAGGATATATGTTGAAAAAGAGATACATAGTAGCTATATTTCTATTAATGCATATTTATGTGAAAAATTGAAAAGCAGACGGCTGAGTTTAAGAGAGCACAATTATACCAGTTAATAGAAATAATTATAGCATCAGCCGTCCTTATGATAAATATATCGTTCAATTTGAATTTGTATTCCTAAGAAATAGTTAAAGCCCATTTATATTAAGAATATTTAACTTTGTGCCGTATCATAATCGAGGCTTTGTTAAGAAAATTCACACTTAAGTGAGTTTCAGGCTTTGAATCGAATCATCCAATGAGCGAAGAAAAAAAAAGATTTACTAACAAAACTTCCGCAGAAACCTTTCTTCAGAAAGGCAAACGAAGTAAAGATATAGCCTCATTAGTCACTTCTATTACTGAAGGAGATAAAGTAGCACTTAGTCAGGCCATCACTCAAATTGAAAGCCAAAATGAGGCACAGTGGCTTGCGGGTCATCTCCTGTTAGATAAACTACCAAATGTGCCAAAGCCAGCCATGATAATAGGCATCACTGGCTCTCCAGGTGTAGGTAAAAGTAGCTTCATAGAACAACTAGGGTTGAGGCTCGTTGCTCAAGACATAAACGTAGC
>CALIEI010000209.1 GCA_938022165.1 uncultured Saprospiraceae bacterium
GTGATAGTAGGCAAGCGGCCATAAGCCGCTGTCCGAACCAGACTTTTTCGTCTGGTGAAGGACCGAAATGAACATGGAGTGCCGCATAGCACGGCTCCGGAGGAGATCGCCCTAATCAATTATAAATGGTGAATTATAAATTATAAATGCAGCTCTTGTGTGTTCCTTTTTTACCATTGGACCTGACAGTCTCAATTAATTATAAATGATGAATTATAAATGATAAATGCAGCTCTTGCGTGTTCATCATTCAATAATAATCATTGCTCATTAAAAATTGGTCATTGCACATTGATCATTAAACATCGAACATTAATCATTGAACATTAATCATTAAACATTATCAATGTTACCTTTGTACAAAAAGGATACATGATCTTATATAATGTAACTGTAAGTATAGAGCAAAGCATAGAAGAGGATTGGCTGCAATGGATGAAACAAGTGCACATCCCTGATGTAATCAATACAGGATATTTTCAGGGGCATAGATTGTGCAGAGTCATCGGTGGCGATGAAAATGGTGTAACCTATGCAGTCCAATACATCTGTGAATCACTGGCTCAATTGCAACAGTATGAAATCAAACATGCTCCTGCCTTGCGAGAAGATTACAAAAAGAGATATGAGGGAAAATACGCGGCTTTCAGAACGGTGCTAGAAGTGATTGAATGAAAAACTTCTCAGCCATAGTTTTGCTTTTTGTTGCCAATACGATCTCGGGTATTGCGCAGGGTATCTCTATGATAGCCATCCCATGGTATTTTGCAGAACTCAACTTGATGCCTCGTTTTATACAAGGCTATTTGTTGACCAATTTTCTAATTTTGTTTTGGGCGCCATACTGTGGCACCTTGATCGACAAGTACAATCGTAAGCACCTCTTTCTTATACTCAACATAGTAGTAGGTTTCATCCTGTTAGGTATTGCCAGTTGGGGAATAGCTCAAGGGACATTAGAATGGTATTGGGTCGTACTGGTATTTATGCTCACCTTTATCACATACAATCTGCACTATCCCAATCTGTATGCGTTTGTGCAAGAACTCGCAGAAGAAAAATACTATAGCTCTATCACCTCATATATAGAGATACAAGGACAGCTCAGTGCTATGCTTGCAGGTGCTGGTGCGACTATGTTGCTCGCAGGTGTTGGTGCGAACGGATTAGAACTCATGGGATTGCAATTTTCTCTACCATTTACCATAGACCCTTGGCCAATACATAAAATTTTTATGCTGGATGGTTGTACTTACTTAGCTAGTTTTGTTGTGATATTGTTTATTCGGTTTGTGCCCATCAAGGAACGCAAAATTCAGACACTAGGGCTCAAAGAGCAATTTAAAATTGGGATTGACTACCTCAAAAAACATTCAGAACTGTTGGTGTTTGGTATTGCCTCTTACTTAGTATTCGTTACCATCTTGATGGAGGGATTTCTACTCGGTGCAGCCTATGTCAAAGATCACCTCGCAGAAAGCGGGGCGGTATATGCAGCTAGTGATATGTTCTATGCAGTGGGTGCTGTTTTTATTGGATTGACTATTCGATTCTTATTCAAATATATGACCCTCCCCTTTGGCATTACTGTACTCACTGGTGTGACCGCTGGAGTCTTCTTTTTACTATTTGCTACTAAAAGTGTCGCCATATTATTCATTGCCCTTTTTCTATTGGGCATCACCAATGCAGGCGTACGAATCATGCGAACCACCTTCCTCTTCCAAAAAGTACCTAATGAGGTATTCGGAAGAGCGGCAAGCATCTTTGCATTGAGTAATATACTCTTCAGAATTTTGCTGCTAGGCATCTTCTTGCTTCCTATATTCCATGTAGGCAACAATATCGTCTATGCCTTTTTATTACTCAGTATCTTTTTGCTGATCGCAGTAGCCGTTTTAATTAGTAATTATCCCAAAATAATGGCAACAAAATCGGGTGAATAGACATTTAACAGGAAAGATAAATAAGCCATTTTTGCGAAAATTCGCTATTTTTGTGGTTCAAAACCAGTTTGTATGAATTTTGATTTAACAGAAGAACAATTAGCTGTAAGAGATGCAGCAAGAGATTTTGCTCAGCGCGAATTGAAGCCGGGAGTAATTGAGCGAGATAGCACTATGACCTACCCTACTGAGCAAGTGAAGATGATGGGTGAGCTAGGCTTTCTAGGCATGATGGTTGACCCTAAGTATGGCGGTGGTGGAATGGATACCATGTCCTATGTCTTAGCTATGGAGGAAATCTCAAAAGTGGATAATTCTTGTTCTGTTATCATGTCTGTCAACAATTCATTGGTCTGTTGGGGATTAGAAAAGTATGGAACAGAAGACCAAAAGCAAAAATATCTTACCAAGCTCGCTACTGGCGAAATAATTGGTGCATTTTGTCTTTCTGAACCTGAAGCTGGCTCGGATGCCACCTCTCAAAGAACTGTAGCTGAAGATAAAGGCGATCATTATTTGCTCAATGGAACCAAAAACTGGATCACCAATGGAGGCTCTTCTGGGATACACCTGGTTGTCGCACAAACCAATCCAGAATTGAAGCACAAAGGTATCAATGTATTTATAGTAGAGACAGGCTGGGATGGTGTAGACATTGGAGCAAAGGAAGACAAACTCGGAATACGTTCCTCTGATACACATACGATCATGTATAATAATGTAAAGGTTCCAAAGGAAAACAGAATTGGAGAAGATGGATTCGGTTTCAAGTTTGCAATGAAAGTATTGTCCGGTGGTCGTATTGGTATTGCTGCTCAGGCCTTAGGTATTGCTGGCGGTTCATATGAATTGGCATTGGCCTATTCGCACGAGCGAGAGACATTTGGCAAACCGATCAATAAGCACCAAGCGATTGCTTTCAAGTTAGCAGATATGGCTACCGATATAGAGGCTGCCAAGTTGCTTGTGTACAGATCTGCATGGATGAAAGATCAAGGGATGAATTTTGACAGCGCTAGTTCTATGGCAAAATTATTTGCTTCTGACATAGCTATGAGACATAGTGTGGAAGCGGTTCAGATCCATGGCGGATATGGTTTTGTGAAGGAGTATCATGTAGAGCGCCTAATGCGTGACGCAAAGATCACACAGATCTATGAAGGTACCTCTGAGATCCAAAAGATGGTCATCTCAAGAAATGTAATCAAGGGCGCTCCGTATATAGAGACGCAACCTAAAAATTTACAAGAAGCTTAGTAATCAAATAAGATAAAAATGAAGAAGCGCATACTATTTTTTGGTGTGCGCTTTTTTTGTTTTGGGAGCTCCCTTGATAAGCTGCAGCAGGTTTGCTGCAGTTCCCGCATTATAGATGTCCACTGGACATCTATTGCTACGCACCATTTGGTCATAGGGCGGGTCATCCGCAGCTCGGACCCAGCTAAGCTGCAAGGCTTGGTCACGGTCTGGCCAGCGAAAAACTGGCCACTGCTACTACCCCTAGCTCAATAAATGAACTATTAACCAGTTTTACGCTTAATTTATCTTTAGACTCTTAACAGAATAAAAACTATCTTTCGTTTGTAAACCTATTTGATGAAGGGCACTTTAAAAATTGCTACAATGTTTAAAATTCCAGTGTATCTGCACTGGTCTTTTCCATTGATATTTGTGTACATACTTTTTATAGGGTATCAGATAGGTGCTGGTCCTATGGAGATGTCTGCCATTGCAGTTTTTGTTTTAACCGTATTCTTATGTGTACTTATGCACGAATACGGTCACGCTTTGACTGCGCGCAGATTTGGAGTCAATACTAGAGACATCATTTTATCTCCCATTGGAGGTGTGGCAAGGCTGGAGCGTATACCTGAGAGACCTTCAGAAGAATTGAAAGTAGCTTTAGCCGGTCCTGCCGTCAATGTAGTCATTGCATTATTACTATTACCTATCGTCTATTTTTTGAGAAGAGATGGCTTGATCTATGAAGCCAAAAATGAATTGGAGGCACTACAGAATTGGAACAACTTATTACCCCTTTTGCTGATAACAAATATTGGTCTTGTTATATTCAACATGATCCCTGCTTTCCCTATGGATGGCGGCAGAGTATTGAGATCTATCCTAGCCATGAAGATGGAAAGAGTCAAGGCTACTAAAATTGCCTTTATTATCGCACAAGTCTGTGCACTTGGCCTGTTTATATTTGGGTTGTATTGGCCGCAATATGTTTTATGTTTCATTGCCGTTTTTGTGGTTTTGACATCTCGAATAGAGTGGAAAAGTGTCGCTAGAGAAGCCGCCTTGAAAGGCAAAACAGTAAAGGACCTCATGCAACCGATCCAGCAAAAATTATATCTAGATCAGAAGATTCAATTAGCAATTGACTTAAATAAAATTCAAGCAAGAAATTTTTTAGTTTTTGATAGAGAAGAAAACGTAAGGGGTGTTTTGTTTTTTCAATTTGTAAACCATGCTCAAAAAGAAAAAGACTTTGAAGCAGAGGTGGAAAAATACATAAGCGACACATGGGAGAACTTATCAGCGCACTACCCTATCGATAATGCTATAGCTTTATTCCAACAAAAAGGGTACGCCATCGTGCCAATCATTGAAAATGGTCAACTCATAGGTCAGTTGGATATGATAGCCCTAAACAAATATGTGCAAAGCATATAGACTTTAATGGTTTAGCAGATTATATTCCCAATTTAGTCAAAATCACTTGGGTCAGATCATCACTCTCATTTACATATAACATGGCATTAGGGATAGAGGTGTCAAATATCATAGTATATCCCTTTTCTTCACCTACGGCGTTAACAGCTGTTTGGACTTTTTGCAAAATTGGCCCCATGATCTCAGATCGTTTTTGATTTACTTTTAGCGTTATCAGCTGCTCCTCTTGACGCAGCTTCTGTTGTTCCTCTATCAGCTTTTGTTCTTGAACTTTCACTTCATTGGGAGGCATTTCGTTAACTTTTGCTTCAAGTGCCTTATATCTACCTTCCCATTCTGTTACTTTTTGCTCTAATTCAGCAAAAAGCTGCTTTTGATACTGCTCTAAGGTTACAGTTCCTTTGTTGACTTCCGGCATTTTAGTCAAAAGATTGCCTAAATTGATATGTCCATATTTTTGTGCTTGTACAAGCGTACTTACTGTAAACAAGAATAATACACATATCAGTGAGCGTAATACCATTTTCATATTGTCAATTTTAGTTAAAACTACAAAACAATGGCACAGACAGCATTCAGAACCAATCTTTAACAAAATCTTAATATCCTTAGGCAAAGGGCAGCCAATAAGACTTTTAGCTCGTTTAAGTAAGGTGAAAGGTCCTATTTAAGATATTAATTTTCACAATTTATTCTTATTTGATTAGTTTTAGATATGAATAGAGCATGTGACCAAAAAATATCTATTCGATTTTCTAACCTAACACTAGAATTATGGAAATCGCTATTAATTTGAAAAACCAAGAAAAAGATTTAATTGAGGCCTGTATCCAAAAGGAACGCTGGGCTCAAAAATCGTTATATGAAAACTATTACGGTACTCTTATGGGGGTATGTTTGCGCTATTCAAACAATAGAGAAGACGCTTTAGACATTCTCCACGATGGTTTTATCAAGATATTCAAGCATATATCTAAATATCAACCAGGTACCTCTTTAGTAGCTTGGATGAGAAGGATTATGGTTAATACAGCGATTGATTTTTATCGAAAGGCAGTTAGAAGAAGAACAGAGGACTTAGATAAAGTATATGATATGCAGATCAATGATGCAGATGCCATCAGTATGCTATCACAAAAAGAGGTTTTAGAGGCCGTTAGATCTCTGACTCCATCATATAGAACAGTTTTTAACCTTTATGTAATTGAAGGTTTTTCACATAGAGAGATTGCTGAAAAGTTAGATATAACGGAAAGCACATCGAGATCAAATTTAGTTAAAGCAAGAATGAAGCTTAAGCAAATTATTAAGACAAGGTTTATCGAGCATGGAAAGTAACTCACTTGATAAATTCATAAAAGATAAGTTAGTAAACTTAGATGCAGGGAATCCTTTGGATACTTGGGCACAGTTAAATGATAAACTGGATGCCAACCTAACACCTACATCAGAAGAGGACCTAGTTTTTGATAGTAATATCAAAGAGAACTTAGAAGAGCTAAACGCTATTGAGATGGCAGATTGGGATAATTTCCTTCCTGCACTCGAATTAGATGAAAATCTTGAGGCGATTGAAGCTGATCTAGTTATTGACAATACGGTTAAAGCAAACTTTGTTCAATTAGAGGCAGATTACGATCCGAATACGTGGACAACATTATCTGACAAGTTGAATCTAGCTGATGTCCTAGAGCATGAAAAAGAAGACCTTGATTTAGATCAAGTAGCTTATGATAAACTTTTGAACATCACTGTACCCCAACAGGCTGGAGATTGGGAATCATTTGAAAAAGACTTAGACAAAGAGTTTGTCTTACCATTCAAGCTATTATTTAAATATAAGCTTGCCGAAGTCGCGATTCTTACTTCATTGATTTTAATTTTCTTCCAATTAAACCCAATAGTTAACAATTCCACTCAGCCGAATCTAGAAGTAGTCGAAGAGATTACAATCTTGAATACATCTTCTGACATTTCAGATGGCACTGAAAGGATAATTACTAAAACCGCTACTGCCGCTACTTCCTTAGCACAAGCCATTTCAAAGCCTACACTTAATAAAAAAGCTACTGTCAAAAGGCAAAATAACCTAAGCGAAATAAAGGCTGCTCACAGCATAAATAGTAGTTCGCAGTCAAAGAACTTTACTTCTTTAAGCACTTCTCTAACTATAACAAATAATAGAGATGCAGATAGAAATAACAATACTATAAATGATGAACCTATTCTAGAAGTATCTTCTCCAGTAGCTGCCGTGGTTAGTGCTAAAGGAGAACAAATAGAAAAAGAAAAATCTGTATTGAAGCTTATTTCTGATAAAGACTCCAATGTAAATCAAGGATTTGGACCTGTTTTGAATACGGCAAAGCTACCGACAGAGTCACTAGTCAATCTTAACATTGATGACAATGGAGTTCAGTTTTGTAAATCATGTTACCAATTAGGTTCAGTTTTAAGATGGAGATTAGGAGCTCACTTGGACGGTAAGTACGAATATATTATGACTGCCTACGATAATGTGTTTGATCTAGAATCATATAATCATTCCACCTTTGGATATGGCGCTGGATTATCTACTAGTATACTTTTAGGAAACTGGGAATTAGAATCGGGATTTGATTATGCTTCTAGACAATATAGCCCAAGAGGAGAAGAAACTTTAGGCAGCATAGCAAAAGGGTTTTTAAGAGTTCAATTAGATAAAATCCAAATGAATATCTTGAGTATACCATTAAACCTTAGGTACCATTTCAAAGATAAATTGACAAAAACCCATTTTTACATGCATGCGGGGGCGACTCTTAATGTAGCTACTCAAGCCAATTATTTTATCAAATCTGAGTTTTTAAATAATGCGAGAAGACCTTCTGTAAATGAAACTAGCAGACTATTTGAGGAATCAGAAACAACTTCTGACAAAATTTATTCTTTAGGATGGTTTGAAGGAGGCTCATATCTAGAAAATCGTTATTTGACTGCCAACATTGGTCTTGGCTTCGAAAGAAAGATATCTGGTAGATACAGTATATTTGGACAAACCACTTATTCTCATTTCTTAGACAATAAAGGCCTGGGTCCAAATGATGATAGATTTCATACCATCAATTTCTCAACAGGGGTAAGAGCATTGTTCAAATAATAATTTGATTATACAATGGTTTGGTAATAAATTTTAAATCGCTGTTAACCAGCATGTTAAAATTACCGAACCATTCTTATATATACCTTTGTTTTATCTGCTACATCGTTAAGATAAATCGCAATCTGTATTCTATTCTGCATTTTTATAAGCTCAAAGTTGAATTTTAGCTTTTTAGTATGCAAATTCGTAAGTACAACAAGTTATATTATGAAATTATCCTATATACTGAACATCCTTTTAATTGCAATATTATCATCATGTGGAGATGGCGTCTCAAGCGATGCAAGTACAGAGAATAGCCCAGAACTACCCAGAGAGACTAAAACTACCTATCTAAGAGAACCAGTAGAAATTATTCCTAGTACTGGAGAAGACTATCCTCAATCTCTAAAAGATGTAGGCTTTCCTATCATACCTCAAGCAGAGGTGACTAGCGTAGGTAACACGGACATTGAAAATGGAACTGTTGTGATGCAAATGGAAACCACAAAAACAATCGAGCAAATCAGTCAGTATTATAAAAAAGAAATGCTAGCGAATGGATGGGAAGAGAAAAAAATGAACATTCTTCAAGGAGCTGATGCTGCTTATAGTTATAGGAACAATGATTATTCAGCTCGAATCTTAGTTATAAACGATAACATCCAAGACTTTAGAAAAATAGCCGTCACGCTAAATAAAAAGGTGAAGTTAGAGGACTACCAAGACAAATAAGCATCTTAAATTCTATTCTAAACAGAAGCAATATAATTTTCCGAGATGTTTTCAGCGATCTGTTGAAACTCTTCTTGTGTAAACTTCAATTTTGCTTTAGTGAAATCCATATCGTGTAAAGAATTGATAGGCATCAAATGAATATGTGCATGAGGGACTTCTAAGCCGATCACACTTATGCCGATACGATTACATTTAATGGTTTTCTCTATGGCCACGCCTACTCTTTTTGAAAAAACAATCATATCACTAAGCAAGTCATCTTCCAAATCAAAAATATAATCTGTTTCCACTTTTGGAACAACCAGAGTGTGTCCCTTGGCTACCGGATTAATATCTAGAAAAGCGAAAAATCTTTCACTCTCTGCAATCTTATAGCATGGAATTTCACCAGCAATAATTCGTGAAAAGATGCTGGCCATAAATCTTAAATTGTGATTTCTAAAATTTCGAATTCAATCACTCCTCTTGGTGTTTTTACTTCGGCAATTTCACCTACCTTCTTACCTAGCAAACCTTCCCCTACTGGTGAAGAACTAGAAATTTTCTTCGCAGCAATGTCAGATTCTGATTCAGGAACAATTTTATACTTCAGTTCCTTATTATTTTTTAAATTCTTAATTCGTACGGTTGTCAACAAACTAACCTTTGAAGCATCTATCTGACTCTCATCAAGTAGACGAACCGATGCTAATTTAGTATCCAGTTGTGAAATTTTCATCTCAAGCATCCCTTGTTCATCCTTTGCAGCCTTATACTCTGCATTCTCAGACAAATCTCCTTTCTCTCTAGCTTCAGCAATAGCCGCAGCAATTTCTTGTCTTTTAACAGTCTTTAATATATCTAATTCTGCTTTGAGTTTATTGTAACCATCTTTGGTCATGTAAGAGTATCCAGACATATTTTATAAATTTAACATATTTAATATCTGTTCCTTATATCGCTTAAATTTCTAATCGATGCAGGGTTCAGTAAATCAAAAGAACGCTTCTATATTGGCATATAGAAGCGTTCTGAGCTTAAAGATAATAAAAATTTGGCTTACCAATGAATGAGATAAGCTTTAGATATAACCTAGAATCTTAGTTTCAAAGCAAAACTGTGCGAACCATCAAAAGGATCAGAAGCCCTGTATGCATAGTCAACAGCTAGTTTAGCATCAGAATTTTTATTTAAAGGAACCAATACTGAAACACCTCCAGCAAGTCCAGTATACACAGGATTTTCTACACCTGTATCCGCAGGATTATTTACCGTATATCTGTAAGCTGCTCTTAACTGAAAGATATTCATCATCGTATATTCAATACCTGCGCCTAAGTAATCATTTGAAAATGAATTAGCCGTAAAGTTTCCTATTGCCGTAATCGTATGCTTTTCGTCAAGAATGAAATCATATGATGCACCAATATTCAACACTGATGGTAATTCAAAAGTCTCTCCTCTCGCAAAAAATGTGTTTGATACATTGTCAAAGTCAGTTTGAACTGCAAGACCTTCACCTCTAAAAGTCATTGGTGAACCTACATTTCTAAGTGAAATACCAAACTTGAATTCATCAGCATCTCCAGAAACATATTGAACACCTGCATCAACAGCAAAACCTGTAGCTTGCAAATCACGTGTTGATTCCGTTACTCCTCTAAGTGTAACCCCTACAGATACTTTATTCTCAAAAGTGTGTCCATATGAAATACCAATGTTTGTGAAATTTGGAGAAAATGTAGAACCATTTCCTTCAGGTTGTGCCGTAGTTGTTATTGGAAGATCTCCTACATCAACAGACATAATAGAAATTCCGAACGCACCACTTTTACCTACTCTCTGAGCAAAGCCTGCTGCATTAAGGCTTACATCTGTACCTACTAAGTAAGCAGTATGCGAAAGCGCAATCTCAGTACCTGTTACTCTGGAAACACCAGCAGGATTCAAACGCATCGCTTCAACACCTGAAATAGATGCTGTATTCATGGTATGCAAACCAGCACTTTTAGCCCATGGGTTCATTAATAACTCATATGCACCTGCTTCACCTTGTCTATCTGGGTTACCAGCAAACAAGATACTAACAGAAGCTAAAAGCATTATTGATAGTATATAAATTCTTTTCATGATTTATTTTTTGAATGAGGGCAATTAAAAACAATTGCCCTCAAATAATTCTTTTATTAATAATTACAGTCCTGATGGATCAAACTGTCTATTCACACCAAACCACTTAATCACTCTTTCTCCCAATCCTTCTGCTTGAACGTGTATCAAATAAACTCCACTTGATATCGGAATACCTGCTGCGTTTCTGAGATCCCATTCTATCACTGGATTGATTTGACTAAAAGCAACACCTGGATTAGCTCCTGGACTTGGCAATTCTACCTCGTCTCTATTATACTGTCTGATAAATTGTCCATCAAGGGAGTAAATAGTAACAACAGCTTGTGCAGGGAGATTAGTAATCTTAACCACATTATTAAACTGAGTATTTTCGTAAGCTGAAAACGCTAAATAAGGGTTAGGAACTACATTGATCATATCCAACTGAGTATTGATTTCATCTTCAGTAGTAACGGGTAATGCTTGCGCATTTTCTAATTCAAATCTGTAACTAGGGAAAGAAGCATTATCATTAGTACCTAAACGTTCCGCATACGGACTATCTACCCTCAAACTAACTACCGTTTCTGTTGGAATTAATCCATCAGCGTATGACAATAACGCTACATTAGGATTCCTGATTGGTATTCCAGACCATGCTATTTCAATTATCGCATCAATTTTTCTAAAGGATAACGTTTCCGAAAGCTTTTCTTTAATGAAAGCACATTCATCGTAAGCCTGTCTAGTTACGTACATATAATGCATCCCTCCAAGTGGTAAATTAAAAGCAGTAGGGGGTGCTCCTGCAGGTGGAAATGCCACTTGCTCGCTAGGATTAAACATCATATCCGATCCATTCACTGACGAAAGTAGACCCTCTGGTGCCAAAGTATTATCACCGTATGCTGAATTTTCTCCAAAGAAGATATTAAGTCTTTCTCCAGTTTCTACATCGATAGCATAACCCGGGAACCAAGCTTCACCAGTACCAGTTCCATCAGGATCTGGTCTTCCATCGCCATCATTGTCTTCCTTACCCACAGATGGTCGATCTACAACATCAAAATTCGCATTACCGTCATCTAACTCAAATCCTTGTTGAGAAAAGTAATTATTTCCAGTCTCAATTACTACACATCTACTCCACTTAGACTTATCATTTGTGTAAACAATGTCTACATTATTTAGATTACTCAATGGATTTCTCTGCTGAGCAACTGCTGACTGCGGTGAAAACCAAGCAGGTGTAGCATAAAAATTAGGCTTAGTAGTCCAATCCATTAAAGTGTATGGCGCAAAGTGCCCTGTCCCAAGATTAGTATATGCTTGACTTGGGTCTAATGAACTATTCAATTGTCCACCTCCTGTTGGTTGAAAATTCAAGTCAAAAAATCCACCTAGACCATCTATTCCTGCTCCATTGTCTGGAACAGCAATAAGCCAGTTTTGTGTAGGATCTTCATAGCTTATTGTTTGTCCTATCGCCCCATTAGTATTATCAGATAAAGAACCTGCATCATCAGATTGTTGAATAGTAATTGAAATTCCTAAATCAGGGAACAATTCTTCATTTTGATTTTCCAATGACTGCGTAGATCTTCCTAAACTTTCATTTGAGTTGGCATCAAAAAGCTCCCAACTACTATCTCCTGTAGGTAAAGCAGCAGATTGATCCAATCTGATAATATATTCTCCATCCAGTACACGCAATGGATCTACTACACTTACAGTCACAGGACCTCCGCCTGGCTCATATGTAATCTCTCCTTCGAAACCAGCCAAACCAATTTGGTTTTCTAGTAAACGCTCTCTTTCTTCCTTAGACAGAACCAAAAAGTTGCTGCCTACACCTTGACCATCCAATCGTGTAACCACTGCTCCATCTCCAAAATTAGCTTGCAAAGCTCTATCTGTGATAGGTCTAGGCGTTACAGCGTATGTCTGAATATTTCTTCTTCCTTCTAGATAAGGAGTCGTTTGACCTAATCCAGTTACTGGATCAAATTGCATCCAATTATTATAAGCATAAGCAATAGCTGTATAAAAATAGGTTGTATGATTAATTAATGGATCTCCAGAAAAGATATCCGTTGTCAGTTCAAAAGAATTTAGAATCCCATTATCGCTAGCTTCTATTTGCAACTCAGGGCTAAAAATGGAAACCGCCGGGTTAAATGGATTAGCGTCTTCATTCCAATTATATATAGTAGATACATTATTTTCCACATCACTTTGGAATACCAATCTTGCCTTATCCGGATCATCCAACTCATCAATAGCCACGTTTACATCTGCTAGTTGATACACTAAGTATCCTTCAAACTTATACGAAGCAGAATCAAAAGGTAGAATGTCAGGAGCTAATGCATCACGCTCAGCGTACTGCAAGAAGCTATTATTTGAAGCCGCTGTCTCTTCATTACTCAATACTGCAACCAATCTTTGATCTAATTCTAACCAGTTTACATCTGGGGCATCAGGCCCATCAATAATATCAAAACAAGAATTAAATAAACCTTGAGCAATATCATCTGCTCTTTGCAGTCTTCCTATATCTGGACAAGGATAAGAAGTTACACTTGGCACCCATGGCACCCCGATAATCAACTCGTTCAATTGTCCTGGATCTAATCTAAAAGGACCAGAAGCCTGAATTGTTCTTCTATCTTCTTCTGGTAGACCAGCAGAACACATAGACCAGCCATTATTATCGTTTGGTGCATCTGGAAAGGTAAATTGTACAGGCACTGTTCCACCTAAACCACTGCCTCCAAAAGTAACCAAAGAACCATCTCTCCAAGAGCCAGTAAGGTAGTTGTAGTATTCTACTGCATTGGTTGGATCTACTTGGGCAGGATCTGCTGTACCACTTCCTCCATTATTGTAATACAAAAATGAGGTCATTCCTATTTCAACTATGGTATCAGCTGGTTCTCCAATTCTTGGATTTCTGCAAGTACCATCGGGCAGTACTACCTTAGGTGCTAGAGGACCTCTAAAGTAATCTACACCTAAATAAGGTATATCATCACCATAAGTCTCCACACCACCTGTACAGGCATCTCCAGTAGAACCGTCTACTGCATCCGCGTTGTAGATGTACATCATACTTCTAGTAGTATCACATCCAATAAAATCATCATCGAAACAACCCAAATCCGCATCAACCCACATGGCAAAATAAGTACTATCAATACTCTCTTGAGCTCTGTTGATTAGTTTGTAACGATTAAAGGTCATATTATTCAACTCATCATTTGTAGCATACGCAAATGCCTGCACTTGAATTTCCATTTGAATGGCGTCTCCACCTGTCTCTGTATGGATATTTCCAGCATCGTTGTAAATCCAAAATTTCATTTCATCGGGATACTGAGGTTCAATACAGTTTCTAATTTCAATGATCGGATAATCACCAAATTCAGGATTGTAATCTCCAGACTCATCAACATCAAAGAAAGCTCCAAGACCCTGCTCCGCTGTAGGCAGTTCAAAACCGAAGATGTCAAAGAAAAATGGGTTACCCAATCCCGGCCATCCTCTTACTCCTTCAGGAATAAGGCTTACATCATAATCGATTCCCGCAGCTTGCGCTTCTTGAAATTGTGCAATATGCAAATCTATTTCTGCTCCGGTAACTGTAAAAAAATTGTCCCATTGTGCACACACCTCATCTTCAACTGTTCCATCTTCAGTTAATGGACCTGGCCAAAAATCTGAGCCACCATTACTTGTACCATAGGTCTGCGCAGCTAATTTTAGGTTACCCGCTGGATCTATCCCCCCTATCCATACTGCACCTGCAAATATTGATGATACTTCAACCTCGCCAGGTTGTACATTTGGAACGATATAGCGTCCACTGCTTCCGTCCCACCAAACATCGCCACCAACTAATAATCTGGCGCGTACATTATTGATATCGAGATCGGTTTGTCTAACCGCTTGAGCGCAACTCATCCTGTAGCTTACTTCTTGAGTATTGCTTGCAGGGGCACTATGATTCGGATTTATATATGCAAAAGCAGATAAGAAACCAAAGCATAGAATGCTTGTTATTATATATTTCATTTTAATCATTTTATCTAACTTTTATGGGTTTAAAAATTTAAAGCTGCCCCTATATACATTCTTCTAGGTAAGCTATAAAAATCAGAGTTAATTCTTCTCCATTGATATTGATCAAAATAAGCTTGTATATTTTGATTATTGTCTGTAATAGCTCTTATCGCATTAATACCTTCATTTGTTACTAAAAATCCATCATCCTCTGGAGAACCAGTTGCCGTATATACATTAATGATGTTTTGTCTATCTAGTATATTCTGAATTCTTAAGTAAACATTCAATCCAAGTTGAGTTTTAGCATCTGGCTTAGTTAAAGTAAACTGCTTATCAATTTTTAAGTTCAACCAGTAGTTCCAAGGCAAACGTGCACCATTTAAAGCACCAATTCTACCTACTCCAGAAAGTACTTCTGCTTCAATTGTTCTAGTAAAAGGTCTTCCCGATACTGCAGTTCCATTAATGTTTACACCAGCGTTAGCGAAGATATTCTTACCTCTAACTTTTGGTCCATTATATTTCTTACCAGAACCATATCTATAATCTAAAGTCATATTGATACGGTGTCTTTCATCATAATTGAATGGGAACAAAGTTCTCAAATTACCTCTAGTCGTTAAACCAGCTTGAGAATCTGCATCAGAACCCGTACCATCAGCAAACTGCAATGTATAAGTAGCATTCAATTGTACGTTATTTGTTCTACGTAAGTCGTATGCAAAAGTAAATCCTTTAACAGTACCAAAATCTTGATTATCAAATGAAGTATATGATCCGATATCCGCAACGAAAGAATAAGTTCTTCTTTGTATCAAATCTCTCAATTCATTGTAGAAAGCAGAGATTTTAATAGCAGAAATTCTATTCAGCTTTTGTTGGAATCCAACTTCATAATCAACCTTCTTCTGCGGTCTTAAATTTGGATTTTGCAGTAGCGAAGATTGACCTCTTTCTAAGAAATAGAAATATTGTAGTGGAGTTGTAAGCGCTTCAGTTTCTGAAGGTCTTTGAACCAATATATCGTAGTGAGCAAAAAAGTTCGCATCATCTGATATTGGGAAAGAGAACGCCAATCTAGGCATCCAATTTAACTCTGGCTCATAATCTGTAAATGAATTTGAAACATCAAATTGTTCAGATCTAATATTATTAACTCTATTACTGCTGAGTCTAGGTGTTACTACTTGCCCTCCAAATACTACATTTCCTCCATTGGCCTGTTCACCATCAGCAAAAAACCAAGTCTCATTGTCTCTGAACGCAGTTACAGCAGTTGATCTTTCTGGATCTCCACTAACGTAAACTTTGAAGTCATCACCAACATTCTCAGGTCTTGTCAAATCTGGATTTTCATCATAAAATTCCTGTGCAGTCACAACAGAATATAAAGAGAATGGATCTTTCAAAACTCGAGTATTTGCATCATATCGCTCTACTCTAAGTCCAACTCTGAATATTACATCCTTAAATTTGAATTTATCCTGTAGATATGCTGCAGCATAAATGGGTTGGAATGCCGCAACCGGAAGATCTCTGATTCCATTTTCATCACGAGAAGTAAAAAAATCATCAAATGTCACTGAATTCGGAATTCGTTGTCCTTGATAATCGAAACCAAAATAGTTCAATCGGAGACCATTTTGATCATTAAGTTCTGTAGCAGAGAACAACCCAAGATTCAATAAAGAAGGATCTATTGCATCTATATTGAAAAATTGATCAATTGGTGTCCCTGTTATAGCCCTTGCTCTTTGTGCAAAATAACCACCATCAAATAGGTCATTATTGACGATAGGAGCAAAAATTGGTAACTCCGCACCTGCCACTCCCGTTATGTCACCATTCTCATCAATGATGGTATCAATCACATTCAAGGTATCAACAGACGTCAAGTGTCTATTACTCAACTGTCTCCCAGTTATCCACAAATCGTTTGGATTAATATCATAACCCCTTAGGAATCTTTGCTCATAACGAATGCCAAACTGAAGAGAGTGTCTACCTTTTTCTGATTTGCCTTCTGGCAAAATATCAAAATTACTACTTACATTAAAAGTGACAAATTCTCTTTCTCTTTTCGCATAATTGTTGAATACTTGACCTACGTTATCGTGAAAGTTCCATGATTCTGTTACCGTACCATTAAAGTCTCCATTAATAGCAAAATATTCATTCTCGGAAGTTGCATCCACTACCCCATTGTTATAATTGGCTAACACAGGATTTGAACTGCCAGGCGTATATCCCGAAAATTCTCTCGCATAATCAACGTGTGCTGTATTCTGGCCATTAAACGGGTTAGGAATTGCTCCTGAAAATTCAGAATCTGCAAAGGCAGGATTGAAATCAAAATCAAACTGCCCAACATGACCATAATCGAAAAAATTATCTCCGTGTCTTGAGTCTGCTCGCTCAAATTCTTGTCTTTCATAACCCAACTGCAAGACATAAGAAGCATTTTGGATTACGCTTGGCTTCACATCTTGTCCATTCGCAAGATCTGTAGCTTGCGAGCTTAGACGATGTCTAAATCTAAAATTACCTCTTATTCTTTGATCTAGATCGATTGGATTATTATGACTGTTAAATGTTGTCCAGTTCCTAGTATCTTGTCTTGTAGAACCAAATCCAGGCGTAAATAAATCTTCTTCATTGTTGAATGTTCCTGACAAAGTGATGTCAATTTTATCCGTAAGACGTGCATCTATTTTTGCAGTGATATCTATTCTTTCATTGTCTTCATTAGGCCTGAAATCTAAAGCATTTACCTGATCATTTGTAACATCTGTTGAAGTAGGTTCAGCACCACCTGCATTATTGAATTGAACTGGATTTGCTTCAAGCGCCGCTCTTACATCATCTTGCACTACAAACACTGGTAAAGCTGGTGGATCATCATCAGCTTGTATTCTGTATTGACCAGACAATCTAAATCCGATGATGGACTTTTCTGAGCCATCTTCAAATTTCTTCTTCAAAAGTGGTCCACTAACATTCGCTCTAAATAAGTTATATCCAAAATTATCAAAAGGCTCAGAAGTTTCTACTTCTATACCCCCTCCAAAATTGGCAGAAGGTCCTTTAGTCGTGATAGAAATTACACCACCAACTACATCACCATAGGATGCATCCACACCACCAGTAATAACTTGTAGTTGATCTATTTCAGATTCTGGAATCAAATTTCCTCTAACCTGAACCCCATCGATATAATAAACAGTTGCATCAGCTCTACCTCCTCTAATATTCAAATCTTCTCCATCATCTGAAGAAGAAACACCAGCAGAGGTTGATGCCAAACCATTAATCGATCTAGTAGGTAGGTTTCTTATCTCCTCGGAGGTAACAATTGCTCCTTGAGTTGTTTCATCTTGCTGAATTAAGGGTTCCCTATATTCAATTACTACAACCTCATCTAGATTAACCCCACCGCCTTCAGCGATTGTAAGGTCAACTACATTGGTTTGTCCAGAATATACAGTAACGTCAGATAATCTGACCGTTGCATATCCAATAAATGATGATTCAATGTCATAGTTTCCTGAATCTATGTTCGCGAAATAATAATTTCCGTCAAGATCAGTTTCTACACCCGTTATCAAAACACCATTCTTGTAAATTGCTACATTGGCAAACATCACTGGCTCTCCAGTATCTTGATCTACAAGTTTTCCCGAGAGTGAGGTGTTTTGCCCGTATGCTATTGTTCCTATGAAAATGAACAATAGTGAAAGTAGTACATTTCGCATCATACAGAATTGTTTTTATTATTTAATAAATGTGGTTTTTCATTCGAAAAGTTACCGCAATGTTAATGAAAATGCCTCGCTTATCAAAAAACAAAAGCAAAGGCTTGACCGACCTATGACATTTTAGTTTATATGAGGATTTTCATCAATTTTATCGCGATATTCATATCCTTGAAAAACACTATCCATAATTCATTCGCAGTCTTTAAGTCATACTGATATAAGCATCAAAAAACCAGGAATTCCTACCTAAAGATAGTACTAGCAAGAGCATAATTCAGCTTAAACAAGAATATAAGTCAGGATTCTAATTTGGAAAGAAATTTTTGTTGGATTTCATCTAGAAGAAAGGACTCCATCTGAATTTTTGATTTATCCGACCATCCAGCTACGTGAGGGGAAAGAATGACATCTGGCCTATTAAATAAATCAATATACATATCTCTCTCTATTTCATTGTATTCTGTTGGATTTTCATTTTCTAAGACATCTAAGCAGGCGCCAGATATTTGACCGCTGTCTAATCCTTTTAACAGCGCTTGAGTATTTACAATAGGCCCTCTTGAAGTGTTGATTATTAGTTTTGGAGTAGAAAACGTGGATATTAAATCAGAATTCAGATAATATTTAGTCTCCGCATTTAATGGCAGATGAAAACTTATGATGTCAGCTAAACGGCAGATTTCTTCCAAATTAGACTCTTTGACAAAAGGCATAGCCTCAGCATAGTCTTTCTTATATTTATCATAAGCCAATACATTTACATCTAGACCTTGCAATTTCTTGGCAAATCGACTGCCTGTATTTCCAAAACCAATAATCCCTACCGTTTTGCCCATAATTTCTACCCCTCGATTGGCCTCTCGACGCCATTTCATATTTTTCACTTCATTATCGGACCTTACTAGATGATTCATCCAAGCCAGCATCATTCCCAATGCATGTTCCGCTACCGCATTACTATTGCTCGTGGCAGATCTACAAACTATAATTCCATTTTTTTTACAATAGTCGATATCGATTAAATCGAGTCCCGAACCCGGCCTTCCAATAAACTTCAGCTTACTAGCTCTCTGCAAAGTCGGCTCAAACAAAGTAATCTTGCTCCTGACTATGATTCCATCATATTCATGTATATGATCATTTACATAAGTTTGATCTACCTCTGGCATATTATGAACTTCAAATCCCATTTCATCGAGCCCGTCTTGGAGTATAGAGGTACTTACATCTGTTATTAAAACTTTGTACATAGGTAATTTTTGTGCTTCCACTTTTAGAAATCCCAACCTTCAAGGTCATCAAAGTCAGGTGACTTATACTTTTTCCTCAACTCCAATCTTTCTTTTTGCCGTTCAATCACCAATTTTGCTAAAGCTACATTCGCTGGGTCCGGATTTTGAGGAGCAATAGCATCTCGAATCTTATATTCTAAGACATCAAAACGATACATCAGATGCATCAAGTAATCAAACTTATGATCTATCATATAAGCGATACGCTCAGAAAGCACATAGAGCAACTGTTCTTCAGTAACTTCACTAGGGTCACCTTCGATTTCAAAAGAAGTAGCTAATAGGGCTGTTGATTTTGGATCAAAGTAATCTCCCATCAATTGATCAAATTTAGAATATCGTCAATATACGCTGTATGGTTTGCCAATCTAGGTACCTTACTTTGGTTATGATACTTACCTTTATTCTTTAACCATCTATGAAATGTGCCAGGCGGTAGAGAAGTTATCTTCAAACACTCCAATGCAAGCCCCTTATAACGTTTAGCCATATAATCTGAATTCAGATTTTGTACCTCTTGATCAAGCAATCTTGCAAAAGCGTCAACATCAGTAGGCGGATTTTCCCACTCTATCAACCAATGATGCCCACCTCTACTCCCTTCTTTCATATAGATAGGCGCCACAGTATAATCCTTAACGTTTGCATTCATCAAAGAGCAAGTTGCCGCTAAGGCTTCGATAGTATTTTCAACTATAACCTCTTCTCCAAATGCATTTACAAACTGATTAATTCTTCCCGTTATTTTGATCTTGAATGGATACTTAGAAGTAAACACGATGGTATCGCCTGTAATGTATCTCCACAAACCACTACTCGTGGAAATCACCATCGCATAGTTCTCCCCTTCTACCACATCCTTCAACATCACCGCTTTCTTATCCTCTTTATACCATTCACTTTGAGGCAAAAATTCATAATACACTCCACTATCCATTAGCAATAGCATATCCTTATCGTCTTTATCATGCTGCATAGCAAAGAAGCCTTCCGATGCATTATATATTTCAAAATAGCTAATGTCCTCTGATGGAAAAAAACCTTTGAATTGTTGCCTGTAAGGTTCGAAGCTAACCCCTCCATGAGTATAAACTTGCAAGTTCGGCCAGACTTCCAACATGTTCTCTTTACCCGTATGCTCCAGTATTTTTCTAAACAAAACGATCAACCAAGTAGGGACACCACCGATCATGACCATGTCCTTTTCTTTACTCAGCATCTCCGTCATGATATCTAACTTTTCTTCAAAATTAGGGTGCAGCGCCGTTTTGAAATCAGGCGTAAAAAATGGTCGCGCTATTTGAGGCATATGCTGAATCATAATCGCAGAAACGTCTCCAAATTTTGCCCTAGCATTGCCCTCCACCGTTTCCAATGAGCCGCCCATCAACAGCGTCTTCAATTGAAATTGCTTCGCATTGGGTAGCTGATTATAGATGATTGACATCGTATCCCATGTTCCTTTAATTTGGCACTGCTGCAAATTTTGCTTACTGACAGGAATATATTTAGACTTCGCAGACGTAGTACCAGAAGATTTAGAAAACCACCTCGTTTCACCATGCCAAAGCACGTCTTTTTCCCCTAGCATCATTCGATCGATAAAAGGTTTTAAAGATTCATAATCTTGGATGGGTACTCGATCTGCGAACTCTGCTGGCGTCTTAATATTACCGTATTGATACTTCTTGCCCCATTCTGTAAACTGCGCAGACTTGATTAGATATTTGAACCAATGATTTTGAACGGGGTGTGGATTCTGATAAAAGGCATGAATATGTCTATACCTTTGAGCTAGGTACCAACGCATTCCTTTATTAATCACCTTCCTCATACTAGAACATCTATTTAACGTACTCCAATTTAGGATTCTTTTCGGATAGATAGCTAGTTAAGTTCCAATTTTAAATATTTACCAGTATGGCTTCCTTTCACTTTGACGACCTCCTCCGGTGTTCCTTTAGCCACGATAGTACCGCCACCTTTACCCCCCTCAGGACCAAGATCGATAATATAATCAGCTAGCTTCACTACATCTAGATTATGCTCTATAACGACCACTGTATTCCCTTTGTCTACTAGCCTATTCACAACATTCATCAAATGTTGAATGTCTTGAAAATGTAGCCCTGTCGTTGGCTCATCCAAAATATAAAAAGTCTGACCAGTATCTCTTTTAGATAGCTCTTCCGACAACTTCACGCGCTGAGCCTCTCCACCAGACAAGGTCGTTGCTTGCTGACCCAACTGGATATAACCCAATCCCACATCCTGCATAGTCTTCATCTTTCGATAAATCTTTGGTACCGGTTCAAAAAACTTAACCGCTTCATCTACCGTCATATTTAGCACATCGCTTATGGTCTTTCCTTTGTACAAGATCTCCAAAGTCTCTCTTGTATATCTACGCCCTTGACAAGTCTCACACTCTACTTCTACATCAGGTAAGAAGTTCATTTCGATGACTCGCTTACCACCACCGCCACAAGTTTCGCATCTTCCTGCTTTGACATTAAATGAAAACTGGCCCATCGTATACCCTCTAATCTTTGATTCAGGTATCGCTGCAAACAATTTTCTTATCTCTGTAAACACACCAGTATAGGTAGCGGGATTCGATCTTGGTGTACGACCTATCGGAGCTTGATTGATTTCGATGACCTTATCCAAAAGATCCAAGCCTTTAATACTTTTATATTCTAAGGCCTTATTATGACTTCTATAATAGTGGGTTCGCATGATAGGGTAAAGCGTCGAATTGATCAGGCTAGATTTTCCCGATCCACTGACCCCAGTGATACATGTCAAGGTACCTAATGGTATCTTCAAATCTACATTAGACAGATTATTCCCCTTAGCTCCTTTCAATTCCAAAAACTTTCCTGTCCCTTTTCTTCTTACCTCAGGTATTGGAATTTTGACTTTGTTGGTAAGGTATGATGCAGTCAGCGTTTTATTTTTCACAAAATCTTTTGGTCTTCCCTCTGCGACAATTGCTCCCCCATGCTTTCCTGCACCTGGGCCTAAATCTATCAAATAATCCGACGCCAACATGATGTCTTTATCATGCTCTACTACAATTACCGTATTTCCTATTTCAACCAATTCTTGTAGAGCAGCTATCAGTTTGTGGTTATCTCTTTGGTGCAATCCTATACTTGGCTCATCCAAGATATAGGTTATCCCTGTCAACTGCGAACCAATCTGAGTAGCCAGACGGATCCTTTGCGCTTCGCCCCCAGACAAAGTATTTGCTGCACGATTCAAAGTCAGATAATCTAAACCGACATGCAACAGAAATCCTATCCGCAATTTGATTTCATTTAGAACATCTTTGGCGATCAGTTTCTGCCGAGCAGTAAACTTCTTATCCACCGATTGCACCCATTCATATAGTAGATTGATATCCATCTCTGCCAGCTCGGCTATATTCTTACCATTGATTTTGAAGTGCAAAGATTCTTTACGTAGACGATGGCCTTCACAAGTGGCACATTGGTCTACCGTCATAAATTCCTCTGCCCACTTTCTGATTTTTTCAGAACTACTTTTATGATACCAATGCTTCAACATCTTGACCAAACCATCAGCACCTAGATCATAAACAAAATCATGACTTACATCTTTACCTTTTTGCGTGGAAGCACCTCCGCCTTGCAAGATCATCTCTAGTGTTTTCTTAGGAATCTTTTTAATCGGAGTGGAAAAAGTGAACTTATTTTTTTTTGCTATGGCCCTCAATTGCTTGAAAGTGCTATTATCTCTGACCTCACCAAAAGGTGCTATCCCAGCATCATTAATACTTTTGCTATCATCTGGAATGACTTTTTCAAGATCTACTTGAGGTATTTTTCCTAGACCACTACACGTTTTGCAAGACCCATATGGAGAATTAAAAGAGAATGCATTTGGTGATGGCTCCTCATACGAAATCCCAGATTCGGGACACATCAGGTGTTTACTATAGGCACTTATTTCACCAGTCTCATGATTGCTCACCATGATAAACCCATTACCCATATTGAGCGCAGTAGCAAGTGATGTGAAGAGTCGATCCTTTTTAGTAGTTTCTACTTTAAATCGGTCTATGACCACTTCGATATCATGCACTTTGTATCGATCTATTTGCATTCCCGGCACCAAGTCTACCACTACATTATCTACACGTGCTTTAGTATATCCCTGTTTACGTATCTGATCAAACAGCTCTCTATAGTGCCCCTTTCTCGCTCTCACTAGTGGAGCTAATAGCAGCACTTTTTTATTCTTATAATGTTTGAGGATATGCTCTCCCATTTGCTCCTCAGTATAGCGCACCATTTTCTTACCCGTCTCATACGAGTACGCATCTGCCACACGAGCAAAAAGCAATCGCATGAAATCATATACTTCCGTTATGGTACCCACAGTTGACCTCGGGTTTCTTCCCGTTGTTTTTTGCTCAATAGAAATTACTGGCGAGAGTCCGTCTATTTTTTCTACTTCTGGCCGCTCCATATCTCCGATAAATTGGCGTGCATAAGAAGTGAAAGTCTCCATATATCTTCGCTGCCCTTCCGCATAGATGGTATCAAATGCCAAGGAAGACTTCCCAGATCCACTCACCCCGGTCACTACCACCAGCTGCTCCCGAGGGATATCTACATCTATATTCTTCAGGTTATTTTCATTCGCCCCGATGACTGTGATAAAGTCTTGACTTGGTGCTGCCTTTGATTTAGAATTTTTCTTCGCCGTTTTTACACTACTCATATCTATAAAACTACCTGCTCAATTTAATGTTTACCCAAATGAGTTCATCCCGGAAAGTAGCAGATTTTCAAAAATGAACTATTTTGGATGAGATTTTTTCTTTTTGAAATTCAGTGATGCTTGAGCATCAGTGGATTGAGAAAAGAGAAAATATCGCCAAAAGAGACATTTTGGAATTTTGCGACTTTTCGGAATGGGCTCAACCATCAAAGTTAAAGAAATAGAATTAAAGTGAGGAGGCTTATTTGGGGTCATCTCGTATGATATGGATTGGCGAGCTCTTCACCAAGCTTACCCATTGCCAATCCATCCCATCGAGACCGAGTCATCCGCTACTACCGCCTCGCTGAAAAAGCGAGTCGATACCGCTTCTACCTCTTGCCCGTCACGGGCTTCAGCTAAACCGCTTCGCCTGGCTAGTTTTTTGGACAATTATGCCGTCCTTGCAGGACTCCATTTTTTATATAACCTTTCGATGGGTTGAAACCCATCGCTTTTATATTGTGTGCTTCCAGCACATATATTGGGACTTTTAATGAATTAGAAAAAGACTACCCGAGCTCCTGAAAGAAGGCAATACAATAGGATAGGGTTTCAACCCTATCATACATCCGAAGAAAATTTGAGCGCTGTAAGTGCGGCATAAACATTTGAAATCCCCCATTTTAATATTGACCAATTATGCCGTCCTTGCAGGGTTCCATTTTTTATATAACTTTTCGATGGGTTAAACCCCATCGCTTTGATATACTGTGCTTCCAGCACATACATTTGGGGTTTTTAATAAATTAGGAAAAGACTAACGGGGCTCCTGAAAGGAGCAAATACAACAGGACAGTGTTTAAACCTAATTTAATATGCGCGAAAATACGTGTAGCCTCAATTTTAATATCGAATAAGTTCTACCTAGCGCTCCTGTAAGGAGCCAATACAATAGGATAGGGTTTCAACCCTATCGCACATCCAAAGAAAATTGTAGCGCCGTAGGTGCGACATAAACATCTGAAATCTAACAATTGAATTTGGACAAATATGTCGGCCCTGCGGGACTCTATTTTCTGTACAACCTTACGATGGGTTGAAACCCATAGCTTTGATATTGTGTGCTTCCAGCACATTTATTTTAGACTTTTGATGGATTAGGGAAATACTTCCGGGGCTCCTGTAAGGAGCAAATACAACAGGACAGTGTTTAAACCTTATTTAATATGCGCGAAAATAAGTGGAACCTTCAGCTCCTGAAAGGAGCCAATACAATAGGGTTTCAACCCTATCGTACATCCAAAGAAAATTGTAGCATCGTAGGTGCGACATAAACATTTGAAATCTAACAATTGAATTTGGACAAATATGTCGGCCCTGCGGGACAGCGCTCCTGAAAGGAGCCAATACAATAGGATAGGGTTTCAACCCTATCGCATGTCCAAAGAAAATTGTAGCGCCGTAGGTGCGACATAAACATCTGAAATCTAACAATTGAATTTGGACAAATATGTCGGCCCTGCGGGACTCTATTTTCTGTACAACCTTTCGATGAGTTGAAACCCATCGCTTTTATATTGTGTGCTTCCAGCACATTTATTTTAGACTTTTGATGGATTAGCGAAATACTACCACGTCTCCTATAAGAAGCAAATACAACAGGACAGTGTTTAAACCTTATTTAATATGCGCGAAAATAAGTGGAACCCTCAGCTCCTGAAAGGAGCCAATACAATAGGGTTTCAACCCTATCGTACATCCAAAGAAAATTGTAGCGCCGTAGGTGCGACATAAACATTTGAAATCTAACAATTGAATTTAAACAAATATGTCGGCCCTGCGGGACTCTATTTTCTGTGCAACCTTACGATGGGTTGAAACCCATTGCTTTTATATTGTGTGCTTCCAGCACATTTGTATTGGACTTTCCATTGATTAGCGAAATACTACCACGCCTATAAGGAGCAAATACAACAGCACAGTGTTTAAACCTTATTTAATATGCGCGAAAATAAGTGGAACCCTCAGCTCCTGAAAGGAGCCAATACAATAGGGTTTCAACCCTATCGTACATCCAAAGAAAATTGTAGCACCGTAGGTGCAACATAAACATTTGAAAGCTAACAATTGAATTTGGACAAATATGTCGGCCCTGCGGGACTCTATT
>CALIEI010000210.1 GCA_938022165.1 uncultured Saprospiraceae bacterium
CTTAAATGTCAATGCCTACTACAGAAGAACAACAGAGAAAATTGAAAGAATTACCATCTTTCAAGATTCATTAATCATACGACGTCCAGAGAATGTGGGCATCAACAATGCTGTTGGTCTTGAGGCAAACTTTAAATACAATGTCTCTAAATCACTTACTTTAAATGGTGACGCTAACTTCAACATCTTTCAAAGAGACGGGGAACTTAATGGTCAGGTGTTTGATTTCTCAGCAGACAAATGGTCAAGCAAGCTTACTGCAAAATACAAAATTAGAAAAGGGCTTGACTTTGAAGTCACCGGAAGACACCAATCCAGAGAAAGAACGATTCAAGGAATTGTGTCTGGCTTTTCTACTTTAGATGCAGGCCTAAGAATTAAAATATTAAAAAACAAAGGTGTTCTGAATATTAGCGCTAGAGACATTTTTGCTTCTCGCATCAGAGAGACTACTATTGATAACGAAGATACTTTTCAATTTTCTAGTGGATTCAGAGGCCGCTTTCTCACCTTAGGATTTAGCTATGGTTTTGGTAAAGGTGAGGTTAGTCAATTTACGGGTCGTAGAAGATAGTTATTCACTTATCCACTCTAATTTATCTGTTATAGGTGTGCGCTCTCCCTTTGGGGCCTCTCCTTGGTAGTACCCCATATAAAAGAAACCGATACACTTTTCGCCTGCAGCCAAGGGAAGAAAATCACCAAAGGCATGTATACTTTTGGGTGAGCTCCAATAGCAGCCGATATTTCTCTCTGAACAACTGAGCCACATATTTTGTACCGCACAAGCTACTGCTGCTATTTCCTCCCACTCAGGCAAAGATGGATCAGGCTGGACACAAATAGCAATAATCGTATCTGCTTTGTCTGCCTTCTTTTTGGTCCTGTTGTATTTCATCTCCTTGAACTTGTCAGGAGTTGTATTTTCTTTGTACCATTCTGCAAGAAAATTCCCAAGTCGAGCTTTAGCATCTCCTTGTATCACTTTGAATCGCCAAGGTTGTGTCTTCTTATGTGTAGGCGCCCAGTTTGCATTTTCTAATATTTGCATTAAGTCCTCCTTCGAAATTTCTTTGTCGTTATACTGAGGTGGATAGATGGCGCGACGATTGCGTATGATGGAATCTATTTGCATAAAATAAAGTTTTGTGGTTATAAATATATGCTAATTTTCGGATTCTTCTTACGCCTAAATCTTCCATCAAGGCATCTAATTGTTAATAAGCTTATTCTATTTGTTAACGATACCCAAAGCTTTCAATAATTATTGAAAGTAGATCGTTTCCTAAATATCTTGTATACAATAAAAACACTTTGCCATGGATAAGAACTACAAAATGACTTTCAGATTGGACACCTTTGTTCAAGGAACTTTAATGCTATTCCTACTTGCATGCGGACTATTTGGTCTACTCGGAAATGATAACGCTATGATTACGGGCTTATTTTTATTATTCCCTCTAGGCGTATGGCAGGTTAGCTCGGGCATACTCTTTAGTATATTGCTTAGAGACAAAAAACGCCTATTGTATTTATTCTCTGTGATTGGTTTTTTCACCACCATGTACATCCCTACATTCTTCAATATCGAATTTTTGGGTTCTCCGGGGGCATACGCTGCACTTCCACTGATGACCATTTTAGCGGGATACTATTTTACCTTAACGATGAAAGATATGGTGGTTACCAATTCTGATTATATTAATCGGGAAGTGTAATCTTTAAAAAAGAAGAGGCTGTCATGAAAATGGAAGTCTCTTTTTAGTTTTGTAAAAAACTAATCCATTAGCATAAACCAAGGGAATATAAACAGCTTAGAATTTCCTCAGCCTATATTATTTAGAGAGTTTTCTTACTTTACATTCATCAAAACAATGATAATTGGGAATCAAGTAAGTATATGACCAAAGAAAAATTAATTGAAGGGATAAACAAGGTAGAGGAGATTGCATCAGCGTCCAAACTGAAAAGAATGCTGAAGAATCCTTTGAGGTACTTGAGGGCAATTCTTTTTAAAGAAGTCATATACCCAAAAAGGAAAACACCCACTGAAGTTACCAGCGAATTATTTTTTGATTTGAGTATGAAATTACTCTTGCCTTCCAGCACTGATATTTACATCACAGGTGGCAAATCTCATGAGTCTGAAATCAGGTTGGCAAAATTTCTAATTAAAAACTTGAATCCTGGGGACGTCTTTATTGATGTGGGGGCGCACTATGGATACTTTACTTTGCTTGGTTCGGTCTTAGTAGAAAATTCTGGAAAGGTATACTCCTTTGAAGCCGCACCGAAAACATTTAAGATCTTAAATGAAAATACTCAAGATAGAAAAAATGTAAGGGCTCATAATTTAGCTGTTAGTGATCAGAATCTGGAGGCCTTAAAGTTTTATGAATTTCCGAATATGTTCTCCGAATATAACACTTCAAGTGTTGAGCAATTTGAATCGGAAAGTTGGTACTCGGATTATAAGCCCGTCGAAATAGAAATTGAAAGTATTGTCTTCGATGATTTTCTAAAGAAAGAAAACATTCATCCTAAGCTATTCAAAATTGATGTTGAAGGAGCAGAATACAAAGTGATTAGCGGGATGAATAATTTCTTGCGTGATAACTCTCCTATTTTGGTAATGGAATATTTGTCAAACGACAGAGGAAACGTGGCGCATATAAAGGCTGAAAAAAATCTGCTAGAGTTTGGTTATTCTTCTTTTATAATTGACAAGAACGGTGAGGCTATAAACATAGAAGGAATATCTGATTATCTCAGTAATAATAATTTAGAATCTGATAATATCGTTTTTATGAAAGTTTAGGGAAAGCTTGATTCACTAGTGCGACTGGCCGAAGGCCACCAAGCAAGTCGAATGGAATGAGCAGGACAAACGGTGGTAGCGGCATCCAATGCGGGTGGATGTGGGCAGCCCATTGGATATTAGCGGACGACGTGGTCACGAGGCCTCCCGATTTTTTTATCGGGAAGGCACGTGATGGCCCAAAAAAACAACAATTAACTTGTTATAATACACTTAAAAGTGATGTTAAATCTGACTTTTAATAGAAATGGGATTATTTTTGCATGTAATAAATTAAATTCGATATGAGACTTTTAACATATATATGTATTGCACTGCTAGGACTAGGGATCAGTGCATGTACTAACGTGGATGCCAACGTAAATGCGGAAGCGGCGATAAAGCAGGTCAAAAATAGGGTTACTAAAAAGGATACGCTAACACCGCCTGCTGCGAAGCGAACTGTCAACCCTCGACAAAATCGAAATTATATGGTAAGCAAGTCTCGACCTAAGTCAGAGATCGATGCAGTGTACCCATTCGATCTGGCACTTACTGATGGGAAGGGCAACAAAACCAGTACGAATAAATTATTTAAAAAAGGGAAGCCTACTGTGGTACTGTTTTGGTTGACGACCTGCTACCCTTGTCGTATCGAGATGGCAGCGATCAAGAAAAAGTATGAACAGTGGCAATCGGAAACCGACTTTAATCTGGTGGCGATCTCTACTGATTTTGAAAAGAACTACGACAATTATCTCAAGTATGTGGAAACGGCGGACTGGCCGTGGGAAGCATACCATGATACCAATAGAGAATTTAGAAATGTCCTACCGGGCGGCTTAAATGGCCTACCTCAGACTTTCGTATTTGATGAAAATGGGGAGATTGCCTATCACAAAAGGAAGTTTAGAAATGGTGACGAAGACGTTCTCTATGATAAGATCAAACTATTAGCTGCAAAATAGCATATTAACCAGAACATTCTCAGACATTTACCGTAAACAGCCATAGCCCTTTCTTCATTCACAAGGATGGGTCTACAATTTTATTTTTAACAAATCAAAAAAAAATTAGTTATGGCTATAATGAAGGTTATAGAGATCATGTCTGAATCCAAGAAAAGCTGGGAAGACGCAACTGCAAATGCAGTAAAGAAAGCAAGCAAATCTGTAAAGAATATCAAATCTGCTTACGTTCAAAGCCAATCTGTAGTAATCAAGGATGGAAAAGTTACAGGTTACAGAGTTAACTTGAAGATGACTTTTGCGGTAGGAGCTTAGTTTAATTATAAATGATAAATTATAAACGCAGTGCTGGCTTGTTTGAAAGCTGTGTTAGCGTTCCGCAAACAGCAAATGACTAATTTATCAATTTAAAAGCTGTGCTAGCTTATTTTGCCTAAGGGCTAATAGCTAACGGCCAATAGCTAACGGCTCCATAAAAAGAGTTGACTGTTGAATTCAAATTTCAGCAGTCAACTCTTTTTTTATGGATACGTATACTAAACATGACTTTCTAATACAAAAAGACTTATTTTTGGTGCTCAAAATCAGAATCGTTTTATGATCAACATTACTTTTCCAGACGGCAATGTCAGACAATATGAGGCAGGAGCAACTGCTATGGATATTGCTAAGTCTATCAGTGAAGGCCTGGCGCGCAACGTACTCTCTGCGCGTATCAATGGCGAGGTATGGGATGCACACCGTCCGATTGCAGCAGATAGCAAGATAGAATTACTGACCTGGAATGATGAGGATGGCAAGAAAACCTTTTGGCACAGTTCAGCGCACTTGATGGCAGAGGCGCTGGAGGCGATCTACCCTGGCGTAAAACTGGGTACTGGGCCAGCGATCTCCAATGGATTTTATTATGACATCGATCCGGGAGAGCATAAAATCTCTTCTGCTGATTTTCCAAAGATCGAGAAAAAGATGCTGGAGCTAGCGAGAGAGAAGAATGCTTTTGTACGTCAAGACATCAGTAAGGCTGATGCACTAAAGTACTTCACTGACAAAGGCGATGAATACAAAATAGAATTGATAGAAAAGCGTGGAGCAGACGAAGCGCTTACTTTATATACACAAGGGAGCTTTGTGGATCTCTGTCGTGGGCCACATCTAGAGAGTACAGCGAAGATCAAAGCAGTCAAGCTCATGAATGTAGCCGGTGCCTTTTGGCAAGGTGACGAAAATCGTCAGCAGATGACGCGTATCTACGGTGTCTCCTTTCAAAAGCAGAAAGAACTGACACAGTATCTAGAGATGCTTGAAGAGGCTAAGAAGCGCGATCATAGAAAGCTAGGTAAAGAACTTGGTCTGTTTATGTTTTCTGAAAAAGTGGGTGCAGGTCTTCCGATTTGGTTGCCGAAGGGTACAGCATTGCGTACGCGACTGGAGGATTTTCTCAAAAAGGAACAACTCAAGCGTGGCTACCAACCTGTAATCACCCCAAACATCGCTAAGAAGGATTTGTACGTGACTTCTGGTCACTGGGAGAAATATGGTGAGGATTCTTTCCAACCGATACAGACGCCTAAGGAAGGCGAGGTATTCATGCTCAAGCCAATGAACTGCCCTCACCATTGCGAAATATATGCCAATGAACCTAGGTCTTATCGTGACCTTCCGTATCGTATCGCAGAGTTTGGTACTGTATATCGTTATGAGCAAACGGGTGAGCTACACGGATTGACACGTGTGCGTGGATTTACTCAAGATGATGCGCACTTGTTCTGTACGCCTGACCAAGTGAAGGGAGAGTTTTTGAATGTACTCGAGTTGACAATGCATGTCATCAGCAAGATGGGCTTTGAAGATTTCACGGCTCAAATTTCTCTTCGAGATCCTGAAAATAAACAGAAGTATATCGGCTCTGATGAAAACTGGGACAAGGCTGAAGCTGCGATCATTGAAGCTACTCAAGAAGTAGGCTTAAAAACAACTACCGAATTAGGTGAAGCTGCTTTCTATGGACCTAAGCTAGACTTCATGGTCAAAGATGCGCTGGGCCGTTCTTGGCAACTAGGAACTATCCAGGTAGATTACAATTTGCCTGAGCGTTTTGAATTAGAGTATATCGGTTCTGACAATGCGCCGCATAGACCTGTGATGATCCACCGTGCACCTTTTGGTTCTATGGAACGATTCATCGGGGTACTCACCGAGCACTGCGCTGGTAAGTTTCCATTATGGTTGACTCCTGAGCAGTTCGCTGTGCTGCCTGTGAGTGACAAGTACATCGACTATGCCAAGGAGATTGAAGCTGAACTCAATCAACACGATATCCGCGGCTACATTGATAGCCGTACAGAGAGTATCGGCCGTAAGATTCGTGATACAGAATTGAAGAAGATTCCTTTTATGTTTATCGTAGGTGAGAAGGAAGCAGAGGCGAAGACCATTGCCGTGCGTAAGCAAGGTGAAGGTGATGTGGGTGAAATGTCAATGGCGGATTTTGTTTCTTATTTTCAAGAGCAACTGTAGAGACAAGGCATGCCTTGTCTTTACTGTTGCGTTTGAAAAATCATGAATTCATGTTGAGCAATCCATAAAGATAATATTAAGGCTTCTCGTTTGGGGAGCCTTTTTTTGTTTGGCATGATAAATAATTATGAATTATGAGTGATGAATTATGAATGCAGTTCTTACGGGTCCTATTGAAGAGCACGATACAGAGCGGCATTTATAATTCATAATTCACCATTTATAATTTTTCTGGGCATGCCCTCTGCCTTACTACAAGCTCGGCGAGAGGTCGGGCTTTTCGCCACTCCGTGTTCACTTCGGTCCTGCGCCCGCGCGACTGGCTAGGCGCGGACAGCCGCACTATCGTGCGCCTTGGCTACTATCCCTCATGCAAAGGAAGTAAATGTAAAAACCGAAAAAATTTAAATGTAAAATGTAGCCAATGTGAAATCGAAAAATTCTAAATGTAGAGGTGAGAAATTCAAAGCTTGCACCTAGCAACTAGAAATCTTAATGCTCTTCATTTCTTAACTATCTTAATGTTTAATTTTCTCCAGGATTCTAAACATTAAGGGAATTAAGGTATTAAGGGCCATTAAGATCCAATGTATAATTTATAATTTGTTTACATTTTCGATTTATTTCCTTTTACCTTGCAGGCTTAAACAAAGAAATGAAGCCAATTGTCAGCACAAGAAATGGCGTCCC